>NZ_FNVZ01000005.1:1200000-1500000 GCF_900104625.1 Leptotrichia massiliensis | reverse complement strand
AGTATATTCAAATTTTAGATTTTCTAAAAAGAGAAAAAATTAATATAGAATTTATAGATATAAAAGATATTATGTTGTCTCATATTGAAAATGAATTAGGAGAAAAAATAGAACAATACATAGAAGAAGAAAGAGAAGAGATTTGGGATTTATTGGATAAAATTTATAACTATAACTGGAATAACGAAGAGCTCCAAAATATTCTAAAAAATAAAGAAGTACAGATTTATTTGAAAAATCAAGAAAAAGAGATTATCTTAAAAATACAAAATGATTTAGAAAAAATAATAAAAAACAATAAAGAAATAGAAGAATTAATTTCAGATGATGATTATAAAAATATGGAAATTTCAATTTCAGATTCTCAAGAAGAATGTATAAAAAATTTAATAGAACATATAAACGAGGTTTGGGGTATAAAAATATCAAAGGATGAAATAGAAGAAAGTATAGCTTACTGTTATAATTTATTTAAAGAATATAGTATAGAGAAAAATGAAATAGAGAATGTATATTGTAGTAATTTTGAGAACTTAAAAAAAATAGATCAGTCTCATTTAGAAGATATTTTTAATTTTTCTTATGAAATATTTAAAGAAAATCAGAAAAATATAATTTTAGAAAAATTTCTTGAAGAACAATTTTATAATTTTAATATAGAAATTGAAGACTTGAAATGTCTAAAATTAATAATCAAAGAATTCAACATAATATTTGAAAAAAAAGATATAAAAAAAGTGGAGATTAGTAAATTCGAAGAATTGTTTAATAAAATATTTAGACAAGAGTTAGAACATAATCAGGAAAAAGAAAAAATTATAGAATTATTTGAAAAAAACTTATAAATTCTAGAATATGAAAGGTTAGAAAATGTCAAAAAAATATGATTTTGAAACAATCCTAAGCAGAAAAGGGCAAGGCTCGTACAAATGGGAGCAGATGTATGAAGTGCTTCCAGAGCTGGAAGACGATATTGTTCCGTTTTCTGTGGCGGATATGGAGTTAAAGATTGCTACTGAGATAACGGGAGGACTGAAAAAGTATATTGATGAAGCGGTTTTGGGGTATTCGGGGACTTATCCGAAATATTATAAGGCTGTTATAGGATGGATGGAGAGAAGGCACGGTTTTAAGGTGAAAAAAGACTGGATTTTGTGTACTCCTGGAGTGGTTTCAGCTATATATGTCGCGATTAAGGCTTTTGCGAAGGAAAATGAAGGTGTGATTACATTTACGCCTGTTTATTATCCGTTTTATAGTGCAATTACTTCAAATAAGAGAAAATTGGTGGATTGTGGATTAGTTGAGAGTAAAAATGAGAATGGCGAAGTCAAGTATTCTATTGATTTTGAAAAATTTGAAGAGTTTGCAAAAGATAAAAATAATAAAATATTGCTTTTGTGCAGTCCTCATAATCCCCTTGGGATTGTGTGGAGCAGGGAAGAATTGGAAAAGATTGGGAAAATTGCGGTTGAGAATGATTTGATTGTGATTTCTGATGAGATTCATTTTGATATTGTGATGGCTGGGCATAAACATACGGTTTTTCAGACTTTATCAGAGGAACTTGCTGAAATTACAATAACGTGTACTGCCCCTACAAAGAGTTTTAATCTAGCTGGATCAGGAATCTCAAATATAATTATCAAAAATGAGAAACTACGTAAAAAATTCAAGGCAGAGATGGAAAAAATGTCGATGCATGTTTTTTCAACATTAGCATATAAGGCATGTGAATTGGCTTATACAGAGTCAGAAGAATGGTTAGATGAATTTTTACTGTTAATTGATAAAAATCAGAAATTGGTAAATAAATTTTTTGAAGAAAGATTTGTAGATTTGAAGGCATCACTAATACAAGGGACTTATTTGCAATGGCTAGATTTTCGGGCATTGGGGCTTAAAAATACAGAACTCAAGGAATTTATGAATAAAAAATCAAAAATATTTTTTAGTGAGGGATATACATTTGGAAAGGCTGGAGATGGATTTGAGAGGGTAAATCTGGCTGTGCCAACGAAATATCTGAAGAAAATGCTGGAAAGGCTTTATGAAGTGTTAAAGGCAGAATTTCCACAATTTTGTAAATAGAATTTGATTTTATATTTTACTTTTTTAGGGATATTATGGTATAATATACGAGAAAACTAAAATTTTCTACTTAAAAAAATTTTAAAAAAGGATGGAGAGATATTAAAATGAAAAAAGTGAGTAACTTTTGGATTGACGAGTGGAAATGTTTTAAAAAGGATGAATATAGGAGGGGAAATTGTGACAAAAAAATTGGATAGTATTATGGAAGCTGGAAAAGAAAAAATTAAAAAATGGAAGA
The DNA here is from genome assembly GCF_900104625.1 of Leptotrichia massiliensis. NCBI lineage: Bacteria > Fusobacteriati > Fusobacteriota > Fusobacteriia > Fusobacteriales > Leptotrichiaceae > Leptotrichia > Leptotrichia massiliensis. The sequence continues at coordinate 1,497,668 of NZ_FNVZ01000005.1, read as the reverse complement.
AAATGGAAATAGCAGCACTAGCATTGATTAATACAGTTGTAGCATTTAATGCAAGTGCAGAGCCATTAAATTTACCAAAGGAATATTCTGAAAATATTACGGTAAAAGGGCAGGAAAAAGATGTATTTGATTATGATTTTAATAGCGATGGAATAAATGAAAAAGTCGTTGTAACTTATAATGTAGTCGATAATTTGATAGGAGCAGTTGTTTCAATTTACACAAATCAAGGTGGGAAAGAAATATTAACTTATCAAATAGCTTTTGATAAAAAATTTAATGTTATGGAACTTCAAGCAATGCAACAAATGTTTGATAAAGTGAAGGAATATTATCCTGAATATTCTAAAAATATTCAACCAAATGAAACAAGATATATTACAATTTATGGAGATAATAAAAATAGTGACATAACTTTTGATAAAATGAAGTTTACTAATCATTCGCCAGATAATACGAATAATTTTTTATTTATAAAAAAAGGATCAAGTTTATTAGAAGCACCAAATGGGAATGCTGTGGCACATCTTAGCTTTAGTGAAAAACCTGAAATATTATTTGATATGGTATCAGACGCTGCAAATAACCAAACAAAATGGTATTTTACAGAATTTACAAAAAGAGCCAGTACAAATGTAAGCAGAAAAACTAATAAAGATAAGGATGGAAAGGTTGTTGCCGAAAATCCTACAACTGTTAAAGGGTTCATAGCTGGAAACGAAGATATGGTTTCGCCAAGAGGATTCTATTGGGATAAAATGATAAAAAAAATTGAGATTGTAAATAAATTCATTGATACAGCAATTAAAGGGAAAGAGGCATTATATATTATTACAGAATACAAACCTTTATCGCGTGATAAACCAAGTGAAAAGGATAAATTTGGAAATAAAAATAATCAAAGTATCATAGGTTATGCAAATTCTAAAAAAGAAGGCGAAATTATTAATATTCCTGACCAGACAATTTTTAAAATAATTGGTGAAGAAAATAATATGTTAAAAATTGAAACACCATTTTATGGAGGACCTTACTTTATTGAGAAAAAAGAAGGAACCTATAAACAAGTAGAAAATATAAAAGATGAAGTAAATAAATTTATTGCGATTGATCCACATAGTCAAACTGAAGCACTTTTCCAAAGAAATCCTGAAACTGGGAAATATGAAGTAGTTACATATTCGTATGTAACGACAGGAAAAGATGGGTGGGGTTCTTATGAAACGCCACATGGAGCATTCCTAGTAGCTTTCACAAGACCGTATATGACATTTACAAGACACGCAAGAGAAGGGGATAAAACTCTTCCTGGAAGATCAGACTTAACTATCGGAGGAAGTGCTAGATATGCAGTAAGATTCAGTGGTGGAGGTTATATGCATGGAATTCCTGTAGGACTTAATTTCAGAGGATCAACATTGAATACAGGAACGGCTCATAAAATAGGAACATACAAAGATTCTCACAAATGTGTAAGACACTTTGATGATCAGATTGAATTTATTGTTGGATGGATAAATGCAGACAGTAAAATCAAGGATAGAGATAACACGATACCTGAAGAGCCTGTAATAGCAGTAGTTTTATAAGATAACCTTAAAATAAACAATAAGGAGAAATAAATTTATGATAAATAAAATAAATTTACAAAAAATAAAATTTTCAATAGTAGCATTGATAATACTTTCTGTAATATCAACTAATACTTTTTCAGCACCAAAAGAAGCAAAAAAATTAGAATGGAAGCAGATTTCGCTCGAACCTGACTTAGATGGAGATGGAGTTAAGGATAAAATAGATGTGGATTATGCAGTAGAAGGAAATAATGTGTATTTAAAATTTACTCCATATGTATTTAATGAAAAAGCTAAATTTACAAAAGGAAAAAGTGTAGAAAAAACAATAACTAAATCTGAATTTGAAGCAAAACTTGATACCTTTATAAAAGGATTTATAGCCGAATATCCTAAAAAAGGCGGAGTACCGTCTGCACAAAATCAAAAAACACAGACTCCAAAACCAGAGAAAAAACAAGAAATAGTATTACCAGCAAAAGAGACTAAAACTAACGAAACAGACAAAAAACCTGTTTCGCAAAAAAAAAATACAGAGGATTCTAAAGGAAATCAGAAAAACAGCCCAGCCGTAGAAAATAATAAGCCAGAAGAAATTTTAAAACAATCTAATATGGAAAAGGCTCAAAATTCTGTAATTGAAAAAAAAGAAGATGAACCTAAAGAAAAAGAAATAAAAGAGACAGTAGAAGAACGTAAAAATACAAATTCATTGAGAGGGCAGTATTCATATGTTAAGGAATTTAATAGTCAAAGACCAAAAAATTTGACATTTAATTTTCAATATGATAAGCATTCTCCAAGAGAAATGGATGAGTTTGTATTTGTAAAAACAGCGACAAGCATAAGAAAAGAACCAAATTCTAATGCTAAAGCCATAAAGTCAGCAGCATATTCTCATAAATACAGAACAACAGGAATTGTTAAAACTAATACTGGAAATAAATCAGATGAATGGTATGAAGTATTTTTTGATAATCAGCTTGGGTATATTCCAAAATCAGCTGTTGAAAAACGTGAATTTGACTGGAACGATATGATGAAAAAAGTTGATAAAACAAATAAATTTATAAAAAATGCAGTTTCATCAAATAAAAAATTATACGTTTTAGATAACTATATACCTCTTGGCGGAAGCAAGTCAGGAAATAGAGATAAATTTGGAAACCGTCCAAATCAAAGTGAATATGGATACACTGATAAGAGTTTTAAAGACTACATAAACATTCCAGATAGAACAATTATGGTTATAGAAGAGGAGACAGATAAATACATAAAAGTAAAAATAGATGCTTATGATAATGGCGTTTATTATTTAAAGCCTGCTGCAAGAAAATATTTAAAAGATGCGGGAATTAACGGAGAAATAACAAGATTTATCTATGTTGACAGAGGCAGTCAGAATGAAATGGTTATAGAAAAAGCTGGAGATAACTGGAATGTAGTAACTTCTTCATTCGTAACAACTGGAAAAGATGCTGGAAACTCATTTGCTACACCTTACGGAACTTTTTTAATCGCTTATTCTAAACCTGTAATGCAATATACAGGCTCAGATAATAAGACAGTTGTAGGAGATGCAAAAAATGCCGTAAGATTTAGTGGTGGAGGTTACATGCACAGTATACCATCGGTTTTTGAACCAAAAAACACAAGAGAACAAAGAAAAGCTGCAACAGCTAAAAAAATAGGAACTTATCCAGAATCTCATAAATGTATAAGACATTATGATGATCAGATTAAGTTTATCTATGAATGGTTAGGAAATTCGACACCTGGACATTCAGAAGGATTTAGAGTGCCTAGTGTTCCTACAGTTATGTTAGTTAAATAATAAATTAAAAATTAATTCAGATGTTTGGGATATTCCATTAAAAATGAATATCCCTTTTATTTTAGAGAACTATACAACTTTTTTATTTTACTAAAAGGGGTAAAAAAGGGGCAGAATTGAATTTTTAAATTTTGTTCAAAATATCTATCATTCTTTTATTTTCTTCTTCATACAAGTGAGCATAGGTATTTAATGTCATTTTGATGTCCTCGTGTCCAAGCCTTTTGGAAATGGCTAAAATATTTACACCTTTCTGAATTAAAAAACTTGCGTGAGAGTGCCTTAAATCGTGCATTCTTATTTTTTTAACTTTAGATAGCTCTATATATTCAAGAAACCTTTTTCTAGCATATCCTCTTCCAAAATCAAACAATCTTTGGCTGTTTGCTGGCTTATAAATTCTATTTATTTGTTTTTTTAATAATTCAAGTGTTTTATTTGTAAGTGCAATTTTACGAATGCTACTCTCTGTTTTTGTCTTTGTTATAATATCTCCATTAAAACTTCTTGAAACTGTTTTATTAATATTTAATTTCTTATTTTCAAAATCCACATCTTTAATATTCAAAGCTATTGCTTCGCCAACTCTCATACCTGTCCAGAATAGCAGTGAAAAAAACACAACATCCTGTATATCCTCTATAATTGATATAAACTTTTGAAACTCTTCCAAACTCCAAATGGAAAACTCCCTAGTATTTTTTCTTGAACCAATCGTTTTTACTTTAGACATAGGATTAGATTCAAGATTGTAATATTTTACTGCAAAATTAAAAACACATTTCGCTTGGCTTTCAATAATTCTAAGGGTATTTTTGGAAAGGTTTTTTCCCAGAAGTTCATTTTGAAAGTTCCTGATGTGGTTTGTATTTATCTCGTTCATCAAAATATTTCCAAAAGTAGGCAGTATATAATTATTCATTAACTGTATTTTTCTAATAATTGTACTGTCTTTTACTTTTAGTCTGCAATCTTCCAAGTAAATTTCCCACATAGTTTTAAATGTTATATTTGAATTTGAAGCAAGTTTGTTTAAAAATTCTTGTTCCCACAATACTGCTTCTTTTTTTGTATTAAAACCGCTTTTCCTTTTTCTAATTGCTTTTCCTGTGGAATCAACAGTTCTTATTTCAACTTTCCATTTTTTATCATTCTTTTCTTTATAAACGGACATACGAATACCTCCTAAGCAATTTTGTAGCGTTCATTGAAATATTCAATTGCCACTTTTCCACGTTGCACACGTATTCCTTTTTGTTTCAATTCTTCATTTAACTCCCTAATCACTTTATATGCTTGGCTTAAACTTACTTCTAGTATTTTCATAATATCACTAGCATTATAAAAATATTTTTTTATCTTCATTATCCCTCTTTTCGTGCCATTCAAGGCTACATTTTTTCATATATTCTGCATATTCTTGTGCTTCTTCTTTTGTTTCGAAGTAATTGCCTGACTTATATATAGCGTCATCTCCTTCCACAAAAGTCTCAACTGTCTGTTCGACTTCAAAAAGAAAGTCGATGTAATAAAAATATCCTCCTCGTTCCGCTCTCCAACGTTTCTTAATACCATATTTTTCATTTATTACTCTTACTTTTTCTTTCAAAAGTTCTATATCAGAAGTTGGTACAGCGAATGGGAGATTGTCATATTTTTTTACAACTCCTAAAGTATAAAGTTGTTTATTTCTAATATCCCATCCAGGATATTCAAAACTTTTGGAATACTCTGTATTTACTCCTCTTTTTAAAACTTCTGTATTTTGTGATAATTTGCATATTATATAATCAATTCCGTCTTCTGTGATTAGTGTATCTATTATTTTTAATTCTAATACATCTTCTTTTTCCATTTTAATCCTCCTAATTATTTTGTTACAAAAAGTACCCTTTTCAATTAACCCTCTCTTTTATTAAAACGGGTCTCCGCTATCTTCATTTTCCGTAACTTCAACTGCATCTTCTATATCATCTTTGTTGTAAGTTTCGTTTTCATCAACTTCAACATGGACTGGGGTATCATCTAATTCGCTCGTATTTACTCCGCTTTCTTCTGCTTCGTACATTCCGCTTAATTCTTCAATAAATGCTTCTCTTAATGCTTGTGCTTTTGCTACTTTTGTTATCATTGTGACTGGTCGATTTTTCCAGTTTGTGTTTGGTGTTCCGTCTTTTTTAGTTCCTATATATTCATCAAAATTCACTTCAGCAGTAACAGGGTTATCCCAATCTTTTCGATAAACAGTACACCAAGCCCCAACCAATTCTTCTTTATCTTTTCTAAATATAGAGCCTTCACGTTTTATTAATTCTCCAGTTTCTTTATTTTCCACATATATCCCAACTTTTTTACCATTATATTGTGGATGTTGTATTGCCCTTTTTTCGATAGCGTCCTTTGCAACAACCACTGTTGCAGGGTCTTTATCAGTATATTTGATTAAATAGGCGTCCTTGACAAAAGGATTTAAATTTCTTGCCTTACACAGTTTCATAAAATACATAATTTCCTGATCTGTTACATTTCCCTGTCCACTTACCAAATATCTTTTTACAAGATTATTGCTTAACTTTACTTCGTCATTTCCTACTCTAAATACCATTAATCTATCATCATTTTTGTGTTTTTCGTTTCCTAGTCTTCCCATTTCTATATCCTCCTAAATTTGTTTGCTTTCTATTTTTATATATTCCAATCCGTAACTATCCACCAATTTTTTAAAGTCTTTCAGAAATTGGCTTGGAACTTTTGGAAATCTTAATGTAATATCGTAATACTTACTGTTTACAGCTGTTTTTTGAGTTTCCTTTATTTCATCGTTTTGTTGTTGTGCAGCCTTGATTGCTTCTTCTTTTTCTCGTTCTTTTTTTGCTTCAAGTTCAGCCAGTTCTCTTTGTTTTTCTTCTTCGGCTTTCTGTTTTAAATTTTCCTCAGTTTTTTGAGTTTCGTTTCTCTTTTTCTCGATCTCCTTAACTATTTCTGAATATTCTGAGTTCATTAAAAATTGTACAGCTTCAAAAACTATTTTAAATTCAATTCCCTTATTAGCTTTTTCTAATTCATTTTCGATAAACTGCTTCTTGTTTACCAAATTTTCTAGTTGCTCGGATAATTCAGATTCTATTTTATTCATAGTAAAAGTTTTATTTTTCCATTTCGGATTCTGCACAACGAACTGCTTTAAATTTTCATTTGTTACGAACATTCCGTTAATTTTTTTCTGTATTTCTTTTTGTTTTTCTTCCCATTGTTTTTCTTCAAATTCATCAATCTGTGTTTTAATGTTATTTGACAATGTTTTTACTTCTTTTTCCGAATCTTTTAATTTTTGAATAAAAGCGTTAATATCTTTTAGTCCTTCTTCTTGAACTCTTTTTCTAAATTCAGCAAGATTTTTTTCAAGTTTATTTAATTTTGTTCTTTCTGTTGCGGCTTCTTTTAAGCTATCCTCTGTTACAATCCAATTTTTGTAATGTTCTGTAACATTTGACATATATGTATCCAGCTGTTCAATATTACTTTCAACTTGTGCTGGAGTAATTTTTTTAATTACCAATTCCAATGTTTGTGTTTCACTCATCTTATCCTCCTATACTGCTAATTTTATTGTCAACGGCGGTTTAATGTCATTGACTATGAAACTGTTAAATTCAATTTCTTTTTGCTTTATCAACTCAATATCTTCTTCGTCACGTTCAATGAAATATTGCTTAATTTCGTGTTTATTATCTGCAAAAGCTAATTTTATATCAGCATACAATATCGAATATTTCCATCCAGTTACATACAGATAATGCTGGATTTGCAGATAATATTCAATCGGAATATCATTTTGCCATTTATCCTTGTAAATTTGATATGAATGGCACGTTGCCGTCTTAATTTCCAGAACTCCCATTTCTCCCATTTCGTTTTTTAGGGTTCCGTCAAGATTAGCACTCATAAAACTAAATTTAAGACTTTCAAGCGTTTTTTCAAGTTTACCCACAATGTAACTAGGGTTATTGATTTTAAAGTGTTCTATAAGCAGATTTTCGCTCAATTTGCCACGTTGTACTGCCTCGTTATCACTTAAATCTTCCTGTTCACGCCTGCCTGTTTTTTCTTCCCATAAAGTTACGGGATTTTTGTATTCATTATAACCCATTATGACACTCACATCGCTTCCTCCAATGTGCTTTCGCCTTATGTTGTGCCATTCTTCTTCGTTTTTATAACTTATTTCTTTATATTGCATATTTCTCCTTTAAAATCTTTAAATCTATTAGGCATATACCACAGCAACATAGCCACCAAAAATGGAGATACCACATTGCCTCCTGCTATCCAATGCCCTTTAACTCTAATTACTTCAATCTGAATCCAAATTGATGTCAGTATCAAAATCATCCATTTTGTTGCATTCGCTGTTGTTAGCATTTTCTTCCTCCAGTTCCTTGATTTCTTCCTTATCCATTTCTTTTTCCAGTTGTTCTCTTATGCTCATATCTCCTCTCTTTCTATATTGTAATTTACTATTTTAAATTTATTTTTATTTGTTATCTTTTTAAATTTAACTTTGATTATATTTCTATCTTTTGTTTCCAATTCCAGTGTTCTTTTATTCCTGTCAAGTGTATAAGACTCAACAGAATAATATTTTCTGAAAATTGATTTTACTTTTTTGCAATCTGTATTAATTCAGTTGCTTTTAAGCTGTTCAATTCTTTTATTAATTTTTCATTCGTTTTAATCACTCTCCTAATTCTTTTATTTTTAGTTTAAATTCCTTAATTTTTTGTAATACATCTTCTTTTCCATAAAAACAAGAAACTTCACAGTCTGAATATCGAACAGGTTTAAAGTATTTCTGTTTTTTCTTAAATCCTCTTAGCCAGAATCCATAATTTGTAAGTTCGATTGTAACTGATACTTGAGGATTATTTCCTCTAAGTTTTCTAAATTCCTCTATTGCTTGCTTTTCTTCTTTTTTATATTCCATTTAGCCTCCTAATTTTAGATTTTTAACAGCATTATAGATAAGTTTAATTTGATATATTGATATGCTTTTTTTGTTACCAGACTTGCTTTTAAAGGCTGTAAAAATCTTGTTTATTAATATCTTATCCAAACCCACAACAGTAATTGTTATAAGCTTGGTAAAACATCAATTACTTTTTAAATAATTTTTTGATTCTGTTTTTCAGTTTTTTGTTTTCTCTTTCCTTTAAAACCTTTTTGTTGTTTTCGTTTACTATTTGTAACGCTTCAAATTTCATCTTTCTACCTCCATTTTGTAATTGTTTTTCTTAGCCATATCCATTAAATTGGTATATGGTATATAAATATTTTTTATTCCCAAAGTTTTTATAAGATACATTTTTATGGGATAAAAATGTTTTCTTTGCATTATAAACTTATCGTTTTTGTATAAAGTGTATTTCATTTCACATCTCTCCTAAACTAAATTTTCGTTTTCTTCCTACAATTACACATTTTATATTCGATACATTGTGAATCATATCGGATTTTTTCATAATCTTTACCAAATCTTCGTTTCCATATTCTGATGGGCTTAATTCGTATTCATCGTATATTCCGTCGTATTCAAAACCTTTTATTTCGTCTTCTGTTATGTCAGGAATTTTCTTTTTCAGCTCTTTGAAACCACTATCATAGTATTCCATTTTGGCTATGCCTTGTTGTGGGTAACCAAAGCAATTTTCTTTTGCCCATTTTTCAATTATTTTTTCTTTTTCAGTCATTTTTTATCATCTCCTTTTCATCCGTTTTAATCGGATTAATTTAATAAAAAAAATTAAAGAGCCTATTTATTTATCTTACAAATATATTATATCCGATAAAATCGGAAATGTCAAGTTTTTTTTGATAAATTTTGAAAAAATAAAGTATAATATATTAAAGAGCCTTATAGAATGGAGAAAATTATGGAAACTTTAGGTATAACTTTAAAAAAATTAAGAGAGAGTAGAAATTTAACAATTGCTGAACTTGCAACTAAAGCAGGACTAGGAAGAGGAACAATAGGAGATATTGAAACAGGAAAAAATAAGTCTACAATTGCTACAGTAGATACATTATCTAAAGCATTAGGCTTGAATAAAAAAGAAAGAGAACAAATATTTGCTAGTATGTTACCTAGAGATATTGGAAAAAGATTGCTAGGTGATGATAGCGATGAATTTTTAGATGGACTTTTGGAACTTTTAAAATTAGTGGAAGTTGAGGAACAAAAAAGTATTTTAAATCTTATAACAGAGAAAGTAGAATATTTGAGTTTGAAAAATGGAAATTATAAACAAGTTGAAGGGTTAATTAATGAAGTAAAAGAAAAAATAGAAGAATTATAGATTGGAGTGATTTTATTGAAAAAGGAATGGTATAAAACTTGGTGGGGAATAATATTATGTGTTTTATTCTTTTATATTTTAGTACCTTATTTGGTGTGGACTAAAACAAATTGGAATAAAAATATAAAAATAGGAATAACAGTTGTTTGTATTTTATTGTTTATATATGGAGCGTCAATATCAGTTTCAGAGGGAATATCTGATAAGAATTTAACAAATGAGGCTGTTCAGGCATTGAATAATAACGATGTTGATAAATCATTATCAATACTTGAAAAAATTAAAAAAAATGAAGAGGGAATAAATTTAAGAATTGAATTAAAAAAAGCAAAGAAAATAGATTTCCTTTATGAGCTGGGAAAATTAACAGAAAATGAATACAATGCTTTGAAAAATAATAACTTAAATAAACAGTATTCAAAAAATGAACTTGTTAATAAATACATAGTTAAGGAATTAAAAAATATAGAAAATAAAAGAAATGAAGCATTAAAAATGATTGAAAAACAAAAGATAGCTGAAGCAAAAAGAAAATTTGAAATAAGAACTCAAGATTTATTGAAAAGAGCCCAATTTTCTTTGGAAGATTATTTAAAAAAACATTATTTAAAGGATCCAAATAGTTATCAGCATATAAATACAGAAGCAATAAAAACAACTGGAGATGATGATACTATAACAATAAATCAAAAATTTATAGCAAATAATTCATTTGGTGGAAAAGTTAGAATGTTTTGTATAGCAGTACAAAATATTAATACAGAGGAATTTACAAATTTACAATGTGGTAACAGTAACTAACAATATTTTGATATACGAAAAGATAATAAATTTTAAGAGCTTAAAAAAGGCTCTTTTTTTGTACAAAAATAACGTAATATTTATTTTTTTAAAAAACAACTTGACATTTCCGATTTTATCGGATAAAATGAATTAGAGGTGAGTAGAAATGAAAGAAAAGGAAAAAATAGCAACAGATATTTATTCAAAAATAAATATTACTCTTAAAAGAGAAAAGCTATCACAGAAAGTTATAGCTAGCAAAATAAATATGACTCCGCAAACTTTCTCTGATAATATGACAAGATTGGCGAATGGTAGTTTCCCTAAATTAGATTTTTTAATAGATATTCAACGTGAATTAAAAATTGATTTAGGGTTAAATTTTAACCATTAATTCCGATTTAATCGTAATTAATTGATTTTTTTGCTGTTAATAATTTTTCTTAACAGTTCAATGATTTCTTTTAATTTTTTATCATTATTTTCCATAAATAATCACTCCTTTCTTTGAAAAGATATGATTATTTTATTTGATGATAATGAAGAGAGAGGAGGTGTGAAGTGAATAGAATTGATAAATGGGTAATATTGAATTGGATAATACCAAGCATTACAGCAGGGATAGTATCATACTATATAGCAAAACATTTTAATATTATTCACGGGATATTGGTGTTGATATTAAGGGATATGAAAAAATTTTTTGGCATATAAAGTCAATACTGTAGTAATAAAAGCAACAATTAAAGGACAAAATACAGAACGCATAAATTCCAAAAGAAATTTTATCCAAAAATCTTTTTTGATATTTTTAACGTTTTGACAATAATCTTGAATAAATTTTTTGCCATAATCAGTAAGATAATAAATATCCAGTTTATGCCAAGTATTTATTTTATTAATATCTTGAATAATTTCATATTCCGAAATTATATATTTATTACTTTCAAAAGGTGCATAAATTTCAAAATCTTCCTCTTCCATTTCTTTTAATCTTAAATTAGTGGAATATTTTTCTTGAGGGAATTTTTTTAGAATATCATATTTATGGACTTTGTTGTTTTTATAGATATATTTTAATATTTTTATATCAATATCACTTAACATAGTTAATCTCCTTTAGTTTTATTAATATTATTATAACTCAAAAGGAGGTAAAAATGAAATAAAGGAGGTGTGAGATGCTATTAATTATTTCAGAAATATTAATAATATTTTTTCTAGTGCATTTTATTGCAAAATTAACAAAAAAGAATAAAGAATTGAAGAAAAAGATATTCAGCCTAAAAGTTGGAGCAGCATTAAAAGATTTTTATTTAGATAGAAACAAAAACGAAAAGAAAAGAGTAAAAACATTTAGATATAAAAATTATCAAGTTAAAAAGTAAATGAAAAAAGCACTCTCAAAAGTGCTTGAATAAAAGTATTGTAATTTGATTATATCAAATTTGTTAAGTTAAGTAAAGAGGTGTAAAAATGAGATTTATAACAACCCTTAATAATCAGAAATGTATGGAATGGAAAATAAACGCAACACAAGGCATTTTATTTTCTTTGCTTTATGAAGCAAATAACTGGGCTGTTGAAGAAATAATTGAAAATAAAACTTACTATTTTGTATCAAGAAACTTGATTATGGAAGAATTGCCTATGTTTTTTGAAAAAAGTGATACAGTTTATAGAAATTTAAAGATTTTACAAGAAAAAGGGCTTATTGAATATATCAAAAAAGGTAAAAAAGATTTAATAAGAATTACAGCAAAAGGTAAAAGTTGGAATTTCATAAAGCAAAAAGATAATTCGGAAAAAAATCCGAGCAATCTCGGAAAAAAATCCGAAAAAGAGCCAAAAAAATCGGAAAAAAATCCGACAAATAAAGATACTATATCTTATAAAGATAATAATATTATTAATAATAATAATATATATACTTCGGTAATTGAATATTTAAATGAAAAAACAGAACGTACAGGAAAAGAAAAATACAATCCAGAATCTTCTAAGACACAACGACTTATAAAAGCAAGGCGAAATGAAGGCTACGAACTGGAAGATTTTAAAAAAGTTATTGATAATATGTGTTTGGCTTGGAAAGGTACAGAATGGGAAGTATATTTAAGACCACAAACTTTATTTGGAAATAAGTTTGAAGATTATTTAAAACGAAAACAATTTATAAAAACAGGAGGAAATGATAATGCAAACAATAGCAGAAATGGTAAAGCAAAAGACAATAAAACTACAAACAAGCAAAGAAAACCAAACTACGACCTTGAATTTTAGCAAAACAGTTAATGTTTATAAATTCCCTAAAGAAAAGAGTGTTGGATTCCGACGATTGTTAAAATTGCCTGTATATTATGATAAATGTACTTTTGAAAATGCAAAAGTGTTATGTCAAGAAGAGGCAGAAATAAAAAAACAAATCCAAGATTATTGTAAAAAGTTTGACAAAGCACTAAAACACGGCATAGGTATATATATGTACGGTAAAGTAGGAGCTGGAAAAACATATTACAGTTTATGCGTATTCAACGAACTTGAAAAACGAGGATATAGAGTTTTAAGAACTTCGATAAAACAGATAATGAAACAAATATGGGAGGGATTTAAGGATTCAAAAATTGAAATTGAAATGTACAAGGCATTTAAGGAGTCTGATTTGATTATCATAGATGATATGGGTAAGGAACATATCAATGAAGGCTGGGGGAAAAGTAATTTGTTTGAAGTATTTAATTTTTTTGAAGAAAGTCAAAAATGTTTGATAATATCGACTAACTTAGATACCGAACAAATGCAGGAATATACAGATACATTAGGGTCTGCAGCTGTATACGACAGACTTAAAAAGAATTGTCAAGGCATTAAATTTAACTGGGAAAGTCGAAGAGCGGATGTAAACAAAGAAATTTTTGAAGAAATATTTGGATAGGAGGATAAATGCAAAAATTACAGGAAGAAAAGAAAAGGCTGGAAAGCAACAATGAAATTCTGAAAGAACAAAACAAAATTTTGAATGAACAGATGATGAAAAAATCTGAAAAGATAAAACAAAATGGTGTTCAGATAGAGGGAAACAGCAAGAGAATTAGGCAAATTGAGAAAATATTGAAAATTAAGATGAAAGAAAAATAAACAAAATATATAAAATCAGGAGGAAATAAAATGTTAGGAAATAACGTAGTAGACTATATGATAAACAGCTGTAAAGGAGCATACAATTTAGAAAATGCAAAATTAATTAAAAAGAACGTGGAAGACAAGAAAGTTCAGTTTGTGTTCAAGAGAAGTGATTTAAAATTAAATATTGAATTTGCAAATGATAAGATTTCAGGAATTATATATAATAATTTCTTAACTGATTCACAAAGAGAAAATGTAACAGAATCTGAATATTGCACAAGATTAAATGAAATGCTTGAAATTACGGATATTGATGATATGAATAAACTTGATGAAATTTCAAGAAATATTATCAAAAAAATAAATTCAGAAAAATTGTTTGGAGAAAATTCAAAGGAATTATTATTGAATAGGGAAGATAGAGAAAAACTTGTAAAAATAAAAAGATTTTTCGGAGCAGAGCCGCAGCTGCTGAAATTGTATGAAGAAATCGAAGAGTTACAGGAAGCTCACAAAAATTGGCGTAAATCATTTTATAAAGACAACAGCAATATGATTGAAGAAATAGCCGACTGTTTTGTTATAGCTTTACAAATCAATAAAGTGAAAATGATTAAAAACGTTATTAAAGGCTTAGTTGACAACACTAAGATATTCAAGACTGAAATGATTGAAAAAATCATAAGAATGGTTAAGTTTAAAATCAATCGTACAGTTGAAAGAATTGAGAAAGGACAATACGGAACATACAAGATTGAATATAAAACCACTAAAGCGACACAGAAAGGCGTGAGCGAAGAAAAAAACGAACAGCCAATAAATTCCCCAGCGAAATCATTTAGCGTTGCAGAAAGCAAGAAACAGAGCCGTGAGGAAAAGGAGAAAACAAAAAAGGAAAACAAGGTTTTTGAATTTGTGAAAAAGAATGAGCCATATTATTACCAAGCACGTGATATTCAGCTAAATACCAAGATACAGGCTAAGGAATGTACAAGAATTGTTGAAAAATTTATTGATGAGGGCAAAATAATGATTACAAAAAGAGGAAAAGATGGAATATACGGAGCAACGCTTGCAACTGTTCAGGAAGCAGAGGTAGTTGAGTAATGGCAACAAACGCAGGGAAAAAATTTGAGGAAGATTTCAAAAATAGTGTTAATACTGATGAAATCTTTTTACAAAGGCTAAAAGACGGAACAACGGGAACTGTGAACGGGCAAATGGTTAGATTTAAAAACAAGAACTTATGTGATTTTTTACTTTTCAAGGACGGCTTGCTTGTCCTTGTTGAGTTAAAATCCTTTTTAGGAAAATCAATGCCATTTTCTAACATTAAAGATACAGTTGATGAACAGCAGACGTTTTTATATAACTTGAGATTGGAAGCAAGAAAAAACAATGTGAAAGCTTATATGATTTTAAATTTCAGGGAATTAAATGAGACTTATGCAATAGATATTCATAATTTTGACGAATTTTACAAAATGACGAATAAAAAAAGTATCAGCATAAATGAAGTAAGACAGATTGGAAAACAGTTGTTTCAACATAAAAAAATAAAAAGTTTTAGATATGTGATAGATGATTTATTCAGTTAGGAGGGAATAATGGCAAAAATAAATCATACTAAAGAAATTGAGGAAATTTTTAGGGAATATCCTGAATTAAAAAATGCAGATGATGTAGATACCCATTTGCTTGTTAAAATTTGCGAAAAACATAACTGGAATATAAATGACATAAAAGAGAAAATATCAGTTGTAACTCTTTGCAAAAGAAGACAGGATATTCAAAAAAGAAAAGAATTTGCTCCCAATGATGAAGTCTGGGAAAAAAGACAAAAACTTGGCTCAATATTAAAAGCAAGGTATGGTAAGAAAGGTTGATCTAAAATGTCTAAGAGAATGTCAAGGGAAAATCAAAAACTAATATACTGGTTTATAGATTGTTACGCCTATAAATTAAAAGGCGTAGATATTAACTGGAAAAGTAGCAAGGAAAAACCAAATATTTCTGATTATTTTCTTTACAAGGCAAAGGAAGACTTGAAAAAACTTTATATTAAGCATAGCGGAATTAATTTGAAAGGTTACAAGCCTTTTAAAAATATAGAAGAAAAATTAAGAATCAGACTGAACGAAGTTTTAGATAAGAATTATACTAAGGAAACCAAGATAAATATTGTAACAAATGATTTGATAGATTTTGTCCGGGAAGAAATGCAAAGATTTTTATTAACTCTTACAGGCACATTCAGTCTAAAACTTGATATGATGAGTAATAATGGAGCAATAGCCTTTACTAATTATTTATTTGATTATTTTCTCCAAAATGATATAGCAATGTGGGAAGAAATGCAAATGCTATATAAACAGCAGAATGAGGAAAAATATATTTATGCGAAATTAAAATATAAACGTTGTGCAGTATGCAATAGAACTCCAGTTGATTTTGAACATTGGCAGTCGGCTGGAAGTTTGGGAGGTTATGCTAATGATAAAGGACAAGGAAGATATATTTCACTTTGTAGGCAACATCATACCGAAAAGCATAATATTGGAGTAGAAGCATTTGAAAGAAAATACAACGTAAGGGGTATTTATTTAGACAATGAACAGATAAAGGAACTGAAAAAGGTTTATAAAAATCATTTTAATGCGTTTAAGGAGGAGATATGATAAAAATATATTTATTAGTTGCAACAATTTTTTTAGAAATTTTATTTATATGGTTTGAATTAGATGAACTACAAAATTGGTACAAAGCAATCGAAGATCAAATGTTTAAAGATTTTAGTACTAGAGAAACTCAAAGAAAATATGCGAGAAAAAAAGCAATCAAAAGTATAGTTAAAATACTATCAATAGGCTTTTTAGCAATAGGTGGAATTTCGTTTTTAAAATAGTTCAGTCACAGAAAGTCATTTTTATTAGAAAAAAATTAGGAGGATAAAATGTTAGATATAATTATGAGAGCAATAAATGTACTACTTACTGTAACAACAGTTTTGATATTAATATGGTTCATTTTTAGCTCAGTAATAAAATTTAAAAAGAATATAGCAATATTAAAATTTAGAATAACAAGCATAATAGCATTTTTAATTGGTATGTCAATAAATTTATTTGTAATTTATTGTTTAATTTGGCTTATTAATTTTTTTGCAATTAGAGTATAAAAAACAATCAAAATAGTTGAAAATATGAATAAAATAAGGTATAATAAAGGAGTGATGGAATGCTTACTAAAGAGCAGATAGAAGAAATAAAAAAAGATAGAAATTTGTTATTTTTTATAATAGATATTTTAAAATTAAAAAAGAATAACAAAAAGACAGAAGCAAGAGCGATAATAGAAAATGGAAAAGTAGTAAGAAAACTTTTTTTGAAAGATAGAATAGAATAAGTTGGCAAAAACTTAGAACTTGTGAGCCGATTTATAGATAAACTATAGAAATATAGTCTATTTATAAGTCGGCTTTTTTTGTTTAATTTTCCTCTTGATTTTATATATAGTGTAGCCTTTTAGGTGGTTGGGATTTGGTGGGATTCAGAAAATGGAGTGATTTTATGAAAATAGAGAAAATAAACATTAATTTTATAAAGGAATATGAGAATAACGCAAAGCAACACGATATAGAGCATATAGAGAAAATAAAAAATTCTATTAAAAATTTTGATTTTATGCTTCCGCTGTTAATAGATGAGGATAATATGCTGTTAGCAGGACACGGACGGCTATGTGCCTTGAAAGAATTAGGATATAGCGAAGTAGAAGTAATAAGGCATTCTCACTTATCTGAGGAACAGAAAAGAGCTTATATAATAGCAGACAATCAATTGACACTTGCAACCGATTTTGACAGGGATAAAATTCAAAAAGAACTAATGGAATTAAAAAACTTGGATTTTGATATTTCTATTTTAGGTTTTGAAGAAAAGGAATTAGAGGATTTGGTAAAAGAGATTGATTTTCAACCAGTATCTGAAGAGGAACAGCCAAGACTTGATAAACTTGATCCAAAATATATAACTTGTCCACATTGCGGGGAGGTGTTCGATGCAAGAGAACAGGAATGATTTAAAAATAGACTGGTGTGATTTTAAAGCAGCGGAATATGCCTGTAAGAACTGGCATTATTCAAAATGTATGCCAGCAGGTAAGACAGTTAAAGTTGGCGCTTGGGAAAATGGGAAATATATAGGATGTGTTATTTTCTCAAGAGGTGCAAATGTAAATTTGGGAACACAATTTGGATTGAAACAAGATAGGATTTGTGAACTCACAAGAGTTGCATTAACTAATCATAAGCATTTCGTAAGTGAAATATTGGCTAAGGCAATTAAATTTCTTAAAAATAAATGTCCAGACTTGTATGTGATTATTTCCTATGCTGATACGGAACAAAATCATAAAGGCGGAATATATCAGGCGACAAACTGGATTTATTTAGGAAGAACAGTTGGAGAAAGATATTTTATATTAAATGGCAAAAAGACGCATCCAAAATCAATTCATAGTAAATATGGTAAAGGCTCTCAAAGTTTGACATTTTTGAAAAAGATAGATTCAAATGCAAGTGAATATTATACAAAAGGAAAACATAAATATGCCTTTCCATTAAATAAAAGAGTAAAAAAGGAATTGGAAAAAATAAAACAAGAATATCCAAAACGATTTGATGAGGGTGTTGTAATAAGAAAATATGAAAAACTAGATTTGAATTAAAGGACAAGGAGAAATGACAAATGACATAAAAGAACTGATTAAGTACGAATATGAGAATGGAACAAGCATAAGGGCATTGGCTGAAAAATATAATCAAAAAGTAGGAACTATCAAAAGTTGGATTAGTAGAGAAAAGTGGGTTAAAAAAAAAGAAAATAGTGCAACCATCAAGAAGAAAAATGCAACCGCAAAACGCAACCAGTTGCAAAAGGTTGCAAACAATAAAGAAACACAAATAAAATCAGACATAATTAACGATGTTCCAAAAGATGAAGTAATGAAAAAATATGATATTTCAGAAGTTACATACTACAGAAAAGCCAGAAGTATAAGACAAATGAGATTAGAAGCAACCGAAAAACAGGCACAGAAGATTATAGATGAAGTCTATTATGATTTGCCTGACTTTTTAAGAAATATAGCAATAGCAAAAAGGAATACAGCGATAAGGATTATACAAATAATCAATAAAAAAGAAAATTCTGAAAAAGAGGTTGCAGCACTCGAAAAGAAATTAAGTTTAATTGTAAAAACAGAAAAGGAAATAATGCGGACTGGAAAACTATTAACTAACTATGAACTTCTTGAAGTTGAGGCACAGTTAGTAAACGAGGGAATACAGTCTGAAAAAGTTGAAATTGAAAAATTGAAACTTGAAGATGAAACAGTACAAGATGCAAAAATAGAATTCAATTTTAAAGAAGACAACGCAATAGAAGAAATGGAGGATAAAGAAAATGAGTAACCAAAATGAAAATCAAAATACTACTACTCAAATGCCAAATGAGGAAACAAAAGTAAATGAAAAAGTTGAAAAATTATTAGATGAATTTGCTGAAAAATATTTAGACGGATTTAGCTTTGATAAAAATGTAACTCTTAAAATTAGTGGAGAAGAAATGAGATTTGGATTGGGAACAAATAACATTTTATATGATATAGATTTAAATGAAGAAGAGTTTAATAAAAAAGTAGATTTTTTACACAACATCAAAACACAAGATACATCAGGTGTTAAATTCCAGTATAGAGTGATAACTAAAAAAGGTGAAAATTTTGTAGTTAAATATAAATCGGATAGTGAAATTGTGGGAGATGGAAAAGTAAAAAGAACTAGAGAGAAGTTTGAGGTGTAGAAAATGGCAAGAAAAACAGAAGTAGAAGAAAAAACAGAAGTAGTTGAAATTCCCTCAAATAAAATTACTAAAGCAATGCTTGATGAAAGAATTGAAAGAGGGGATTTTAGATTAGTCAAAGGCTTTAGGTTTAGAGATGGTGGAAAAGAATTGAAAGTTGATTATAAAGATGTAGATAGGAATTATTTTATAAATGACAATCCTTTAATAAATCATTTCAAGGAACTGCATCCACATCAAGAATTTATAATTCTGGAGTAATGATGAAAGTTGAGTTAGATATTAATAATCATTTTAAAAGATTTATAACAGAAAGCACAGCGGATATTTATTTTCTTATTGGTAGTTATGGAAGTGGTAAAAGTTACAATGTAGCAACCAGGCTTATTATTAATAGCTTTAGAGAGAAAAGAAGAATATTAGGAATAAGAAAAGTATATAGAGATATAAGAGATAGTGTATTTGCTGATTTAGTCGATGTTATAAATGAACTTGAATTGAATGATTATTTTATTATTAAAACAGGACGGCTAGAAATAGAAAATAAAATAACAGGAACTAAATTTATTTTCAGGGGATTAGATGAAGTTGGACGTTTAAAATCAATAAAAGGTATTACAGATATATGGATAGAAGAGGCAAATCAATGCAACAGGAATGATTTTAAGCAATTAAGATATAGACTTAGAACGCCAAATATAAAAATGAATATGTATATAAGTACAAATCCAGCAGAGCCTGATAGTTCTATTAACTGGACATATTGGTTTTTAACAGAATATTTAAAAGTATCTGAGGAAGTATTATATGAAAAAAAAGAATTTATAAAAAAAATAAAGGATTCTGAAACAGGATATATTCAAAGAATTTATGTCAATCATTCAACTTATAAGGAAAATAAATTTCTCCCCAAAAGTGCGATTGCAGAACTTAATATGGAAAAAGATCCGTATTTAGTAGAAATTGCACAGAAAGGGCGATTTGGCTATCACGGTGATTTTGTTTATAACAATATAGAAAAAGCAAGTAATGAATATGTTGATGAACAAGTTGCACGATTAGGGATTGAATGGCATATTGCTGGAATGGATTTTGGATTTGAAATTTCATACACAGCTGTAATAAGAGCGGCCATTGATTATGATAATAATATCCTTTATGTTTATGATGAGTTTTATAACAAAGGAATGACAAATGCTCAGATATTACAGGAAGATTTTTTGTATGATATTGCTGAAGAAGGGATAATAATATTTGCTGATTATGCAGAACCAAAAACAATTCAAGAATTTAAGATGAATGGAATATTGATGAAAAAAGCGGATAAAATGGTTGGTAATGTGTTAGGACGTATTGGTAAACTTCAATCCTTTAATGAAATTGTGATTGCTGATAGGTGTTTAAATACTTATAGGGAATTAAAAAATTTAAAATATAAAAAAGATGAAAATGGTGTAGCAATCATAGGGGATAAAAAGAAAATGTTTAACTTTGACCCACATACTAAAGACGCATTGGATTATGCTTTGTCCAGATATAAACAGCGAGATTTGAAAAGCAGATACAGAAATAAATTGTAGGAGGTGAAAAATGTTTGGTTTTTTTAAAAAAGTTTTTAAGAGAAATGTAAATAAATCGTTTGATTTTAATGATTTTCTTCAATATTATAAATCATTCAATCTTAGTCCCTACAATATTAACGTCAACAAATTATTAACGCAATTGCCAGAAAATCCATTTATAAGTTCAGCATTGGACAAAATGCAACAAGGATTTTATGCAATAGACTGGAGCGTATTTGAAGGGGAGAAAAAGGAAAAACAGGAAAAGAAAGAAAATATAGTTTACAGAAGTTTGACAAGTCCCAACATTACAATGGATACGAATGACTTTTTATATTATTGTTATTTGTATTGGACTATTTATGGAGAGTTTTTAATCCATAAGCAAAAACTTTTCAACAAATATGATTTATGGGTATATGCTCCGAGCGAGTACACAATAGAATTTTATGACAATATTTTGCTTGGAATAAAAAACATAGAAATAAATGGAATAAAGTATTCCGGAAAAGATTTGGAAAACTTTGCCTATAAGCGAATACCAAATCTATACAGCAAAAAAAGAGGACTAAACCGTATAACATCATTAGTATTATTACACGATTATTTTTGTCTTATAAGTCGTTGGAATAACAGTATATTGAAAAATAGTGGAAAAAGACAATTTTTAATATTGTTAGATCAGCTGGCAACAGGAGAAACTGTTGAAAAGGTTCAGGATAGAATAATGGAAAGTAGTGGCTCTGACGCAATAGGAAAACCAATAGTATTAACTGGATTTGATGAAAATTCAAAAATACAAATGTTGGATTTTGCACCAACTGATTTTGATTATATGAATGCTTTAGTTGAAATAAGGAATATAACATCAAATGTTTTAAATGTTCCTGATTTGCTTATAGGTGGTAAGGATAATGCAAAATACAATAATATGAAAGAAGCAAAAGAAGCACTTTATACGGAAAATATTATTCCAGCCTGTAAACAAATAAAAGCTACTATAAATCGGTTGTTTTCAAATGATTTTAAAAATTCTGAAAGAATTGACTTTATTACTGAAGATATTGAAGTTTTAAAAGATAACAAATTAGAATTGATAAATACTTTAAATGCTTCTGAAATTCACACCGTTAATGAAAAAAGGGAAAAATTGGATTTGGATTCTATTCCAAATGGTAATGTTATTTTAATAAAAGGTATGCCAGTAACTTTTGATGAAGTTATAAATGGAGAAAAAGAACCAATTGACAATAATTCAAGTACGGAGGATTTATAGGAAATGGCTAAGAAAGTGAATAAAAAAGAAATGCTAAGACAGGCAAAAGCATTGAGAACTGTTAGAGGACGAGTAACTAAGTATATCAAGAATAAAACAGATTTAGCTTTTAATGATTTGGCTGATAGTGTTGAAGCAAATGTGGAAACAATAACAATTGATTTTAAAACTTTCAAAAAAAATATTGGAAAAATATTAATTGAAACTCATAAACGAGCAACTGAAGAGTCAATAAATGCAGTAGATGAAATGTATGGGCTAAGTAAAAAAGTACCAAATTTCAATGATATTGTAGACAAAAGATTGAATGATTTTAATAAAAAAAAGGCTGCTGAAACAGTAACTAAAATTGATGAAGTAACAAAAAATAAAATAAATAAAATAATAACTGAGCGACAGGCGGAAGGCTTGAATGCTAAGGCTATAGCTAAGGAGGTTAAGGACAATGTAAAA
The DNA here is from genome assembly GCF_900104625.1 of Leptotrichia massiliensis. Lineage (NCBI taxonomy): Bacteria > Fusobacteriati > Fusobacteriota > Fusobacteriia > Fusobacteriales > Leptotrichiaceae > Leptotrichia > Leptotrichia massiliensis. The sequence continues at coordinate 1,474,843 of NZ_FNVZ01000005.1, read as the reverse complement.
GGAATGACCAAAGACAGAAGTTTGACAATAGCAAGAACAGAAACATCTAAAGCAAGTGGTTACTCTATGCACGAATTAGCAAAGGAAACTTTGGTAAATACTAAGGTTTGGATACACGTAGGTGGTGGGAAACATCACAGGGAAAATCATTTGGCAATGGATGGGGAGGAAAAGCCTATTGACAAACCTTTTTCAAATGATTTGATGTATGCTCACGAAAGTGGTGCCAAGGCTAAAGAGGTTATAAATTGTTATTGTATAACAACATATAAATTTAAAGTATAGGAGGTAATAATGCCAAAAGGGATATTCCAAAAGGATGTTGGAACAATTATAGAAAAGTCTGATATGGAAAAAGGAATTATTGAGGGAATACTCACAAAAGGAAAAGTTTTGGATAGTTACGGAGATTTCTTTTTGGAAGAATCCATTAATAATTTTAAGACAAAAGATAATTCAAAAACAGCCTTTCTATTACATCAGCACAAAAAAGACAGTGAATTGGGAGTAATGGAGTTATGGGCTGAAAATGGAGATTTAAAATTTAGAGCTAAACTGGATTTAGAAAAAGATGATAATGGAAATTATCTTAATAAAGAGGCTGCAAAAATATATTCACTTATGAAATTAGGTGCAAAATATGATATGTCAGTCGGTGGTAGAATTCTAAAAGGCGAAATGGGATATGTTGAAACTGAAAAAGGACAGGTTAGAGCATATCTTATAAAAGAATTTGAAGTTTGGGAAGGCTCAATGGTTATCAAAGGAGCAGTACCAGGAAGTAGTGTATCAACATTTAAAAATTTTAAGGAGGAAAATATGGATAGAGAAGAATTAATGAAACTTTTTGTAGAATATGAAAAAAATGTGCAGAAACAAATAGATGTGATTAATGAAACTTTGAAAAAAGAAAATATAAGTGCTGAGGTAAAAAAGCAGCTTGAAACTGTTAAAGAGGATTTTGAAAAATCATTGGAAGATTACAAAGAGGGATTTGAAAAATCAATTGAGGACAAATTAAATGAATTTGCTAGAGAGTTCAAATCAATAAAGGAAACTGAAAAAGAATTGACAGAAGCGGACTTGGAAAAAGAAATTGTAGGATTTATGAAGTCGGTTAATACGGATTCCAAAGGCACAGTTAAAACTTTTTTAGATTACTTGGAAATTGAAAAAGCAACAAATACTAAAACAAGTGGAGTAGCTCCAGCAGTATTGCAACAATTAAGCAGAACAATTTTAAGAAGAGCTCAAGATGTTAAAAATATATGGGCATACGTTTCTAAAATGTCAATGTCTGAATATTCTATAAAAGTACCTAGAGAAACAATAGGAACTACGGAAGTTAAATTTATTGGAGAAACAGCAAACAGAACTGAAACTAATATCAATCTTTTGGATAATGTTGAATTAGAATTACACCAAATCTATGCTTTGCCAATTTTCTCAAATAAATTAATCGCAACAGATGTAGTTGGATTTGTGGCATTGGTATTAGAAAGAGTTGCTGAGAACTTTACTAAAAAGATTTCTGAAAAAATAATGTTTGGAACAGGAACTGGAGAGCCATTTGGAATATTGATAGATTCAAATGTAACGGCAAGGGCATTGACTTTTACAGGAGCTAATGGAGATTATGACACAATAGCAAAAGCAAAATATAAATTAAAACAAGAATATGCTGACAGGGCCGTAATTGTAATGAATAGAGAATCAGCACCAAACTTTTTCTTGTTGAAAGATACAACAGGAAGACCTTTATTTTTAGAGGCATACGGAGAAGCAAAACAAGATAGATTAGGGAATTTGCCAATTATTTATGATGATACTTTACCAGTATTCGATACTGCAAATACTGGAGATGTAGTTGTATTAATTGCTGATTTATCAAAATATTTAGGTGTAACACATACAAATTATAATATCAAGATTGCTGACAATATTACAAATAAAGGATTTACAGGATATTACTTTGAAACAATGGTTGGTGGAAATGTGATGTTGCCTGAAGCCTTTGTGCCAATAAAGAAAGCATAGGAGAAAACTAATGAAAGCAATAATTACATTAGGACAATATGAAAAATTAACAGGAGTAACGGTGGAGCAGGAACAGTCTGGCTTCATCGAAACTCTTATAAAAGCAGCGTCTGATATGATTGAAAGTTATATTGGTTATGATTTGGAAAAACAGGATAGGAAAGAAATAATCCAAAAGAAAATAAATATCAGTAGATTATGGGTTGCCTATCCTCCAATGAATGAAATAAAATCTATAACTATAAATGATAAAGCAATATCAGAAGACGACTATATGAATACAACAAAGAAAATAGAGTTTACAGATATGTTCTGTTCCTGTAACTGTGGATGTTCATTTTCATTTAAAGACAAAATTGTTCTTAACTACAATTCAGGATTTATTTTTGGAGAAAATGGGACAGTTCCAAATGATTTACAGTATTATGTAGCAATGCTTGTTAAGTCAATGTTTTTGCTTAGTCAGGATGATGAAGCACAAAAATATTCAAGTTATAAAATTGATGACATTGCTTATAATTACAAGGATAATGAAACTTTTATGAAACATATAGTACCAATATTGAAAAGGTTGTTGATTTAAATGGGTGTAGAAATAAAACTTAATTTAAAAGAATTTGAAAAAATGAAAGAAATACTTGAATACTTAACAAGCCATACAATAAAAGTTGGTTTTATAGGTGGAGAAAGTAATAATGGAACAAAAGTATCTGAGTATGCTTTTTATGTTGAATTTGGCTGTGGTAAGGGTAATGTTCCACGTCCATTTTTTAGAAATGCTACCAAAGATATTGAGGATTATTTAAATAAAACTTTAAAGCCTGTGATAATGCAGGCAATAACAAATGGATCAGATGGAACAACTGTACTAAATACAATAGGAGTTGAAACCGTAAGACTTATACAGCAAAGTATAAATAAAGGCGGTTATGCTGCAAATAAAGATAGTACATTAAAAAGAAAAAAAGGAAGTAAACCACTTGTAGATACAGGAACTATGATTTCTTCAGTAAGATTTGAAATAGAGTAGGTGAATTTATGGATAGTGTAAAAATACCAAGCCGTTTTTTTAAGGAATTGACATTATCAAGAACCGCACCTGAATGGGTGAATGGGGAACTTATACCCGAAACAATAGGAAAAAAATTTAAAGGAGCATTATTTGATTTAAAAAATTCCGATTATATTAAATTCCAATCACAAGGAACTACACTTGGATTTGAAGATAGAAAACTTTATACAACTGAAAATATCAAGATAGATATAAAAGATGAAGTTATAGACCATTTGGGAAATAAATTTAGGGTTGTAGGGAAAAAAGATTATAGACAGAATGGACACGCAAATTTGATAATTTGTTATTTGGAAAGGTTAAAAGATGGACAAGATTGAAGATTTTAGAAAATTGTTGAATAGTTTTAGTGATAACAAATGGCAAATAATCAATGGAGATATATTGGCTCAAACTCCAAACTATCCATATATTGAAATGTTTATAATAAATTACAGTCCAGACTTTCATAATCAAAGTGTAGAAGTTGTAGAAAAAGAAAACAAAACTTTAGTAGAACAGAATATAAAAACACATAATGCAACACTTCAGCTTAATTGTAGACACAAAAGTTTGACAGAATCCGTTGCATTAGCTAATGAACTATTTAAAATTATTAACTATGTAAAAAGAGAAATAATTAATAATAATGGTTTTGGAATAAAAGATATGTCAAATATAAAAAGTCTAAATGACTTTGAGGGTGGAAAATGGAATTACTGTTATTCATTTGATGTTGAAATTTCCTTTGATGTTATTGAGGATAGAATAATTGAATCAATTGAAACAGTAAAAACAGATATAAAAAATAAACAGGAGGTAATAAGAAATGAGTAACATTTTATCACAGAATATTAATGACGTTAATGTTACTGTAGTAAGAGAATACATAAGTAATTATAATGTGGACTTGGCTGTTCACAGACTGGTAACCGTTGAAAAGAATATACCGCTTACTAAATTAGAGCCTAAAACGGCTTTAAAAACAATGGTATCTCCAACCAATGAGGGTGGATTGGGATTGGAAAGTACAGATAATATTTATAAAATGGTTGAAAAATATTTGTCGCAAACAATTGAAAGCGGAGGGACAACAATTGCTTCAGACCATTTTTGGATACAAGGGATTAAATTTAATCCGCAGTCAGATGATTTGACACTTGCATTGACGGATAAACTGGAAAATTCAAAAGACGATGCAGACAATTATTTTTGGATTTTTGACATTCAAAACAAATCATTTAATGAATGGCTAGCGTCGTTTGTAACTAGAAATTATAACTTTGCTCTTATTGAAAAAGGAGAGGAAACGGTAAGTGATTTGGAAAAAACAGATAGATTATTTGCCATTGCTAATCCAAAAGTAAATGTAAAAATAAATGATACAGAAACGCAAGAATATTTAAACCCAAAAGGAACATTGGTGTCAGCATTAGGTGGTGGAATATTTACCAGACTGGCGACAGAGGGATTTGGAATGCGTATTAAACATAAGACATTACAAGGAATAAGAACATATAATACACCATTATATTTAAATAATGTTCCTTTGACAAATGTAAAATTAAATACTTATAAATCCAACAACATAGCAACATATGAAAAGGCTTGGGGCGATGGAATGGTATCAAGTTCAAGAACTTTGGGCGGAGATTTATTTGCAGACGAAAGAATTGCAATAGACTACATAATATTTACTAATACAGGTTCAATTCATAAGTTGTGGAACTCGCAAATTGGAGTACCTTATGATGACAAAGGTATTTCAATTATAGAAAGTAAATTAAATGATAATATGAAAGCGGTAGGACAAAAAGGTTGGTTGGCTTCAAGAAGTGCAAAGTCAAACGATTACGCTTATACTGTAAAAGTTCCAGAACGTATAAATGTGCCAAATCAAAATGTGGCTGACAGAGTTCTGAATGATACATCAATAGACTTTACACTTGCAGGACAGATTGAAAACTTGAATTTAAGACTAAATTGGAAAACAACATTAGTATAGGGAGGTAATGGAAAATGAAAGATGTAAACAAGGTTAGCATAACCTTAACATCTCCAACTGGGAGAACAAGAGTAATAACAGCTGTTTCAATAAATCCAGCACAAAATAATCCTAATTTTGCACATTCAGATGCAGATATGAATGGAGATGTAGTAACAATATTGACAAGATCCACAGCTTCAGCTTATGAAGTAGTAGTTAGACAGAATAGTGGACATTTTAACTTTTTAAATAACTTTATACAGGACTGTATGGATGAAAGTTCTTTGGGAACTGGATTATTTAAAAATACATCTAAAAAAGGAAGTCCAGAAGTACACGTACTTGGTGGAGTTTCAGTAGCACAAAAAGAAAGTGGGCAACATGATAATTCAAATGTAGACGCAACATTCTCAATATTAGTTGAGAATGTGGAAAGACGTTCAATATAAAATATTTATAGGAGGATAAAAAATGCCAAGTTTAAAATTAAAAAACATATATATGAAAGATGAAACAGGTAAGGGATATAAAAAATATGATGAAGTAATAGTTGAGTATCAGGATAATGGAGATGATGAAAAATTTGCAAAAATAGTATCGGCTTATACAGAGGGAAGAGCAGATGTATTGGATACTTATGACGCATTAGCTGAAGATATGATAATTTCCCCAGAGCAATTTAAAGAACATAAGAATTTTGGGAAAAATGCGGCTGCTATTACACAGAGGTTACTCCCTTTTTTGTTGAAATTTGGCAACGAAGATATGATCGAGTCAAACAAAGAGCTAGAGATAGAAGAAATAGATGGGCAATAATTTTTGAAAATAAAATGGGAAGTATAAATGAAATTCTAAATATGGATAACGATACATTTTTGGAAATGAAAATTGCAAGAGAAGATTGGATAAAGGAGGTTAAAAAAAATGGCAAATGATATGATTATAAATATTAAATCTACGGCTGATAAAAGTGGAATTGACGCTGTTGATAAAGCTGTTGAGGATTTAACCTCTTCTTCAAAAAAAGCGGGTAAAAGCGTTGATGAACTTGGAAATGAAGTGAAAAAAGCAGGTAGAGGTAAATCAGAACTTGACAAAGTGAAAGATGGTTTAGGTGGAGTTGGAAAAGGAGCAAAGGACGCTAAAAAAGGTGTTGATGTTTTAGCCGGAGGATTTAAAAGTTTAATGGCATCAATGCTTCCTGTTTTAAGTGCGGCTGCAGTTGTAGGTTTTGTAAAGAAGTCGTTGGAAGTGTTCGGAGAATTTGAAAAAGGTATGAATGCAATTTTTACTTTATTACCTAAAAAATCAGCGGAAGCTGAAAAAGCAATGGGAACTAGAGTGAGAAATATGGCTAAAACGTATGGTATTGAAATGGCGGACGCAACAGATGCTGTGTATAATGCTTTATCTGCTGGAGTATCCGAAGATAATGTTTTCAAGTTTGTTGAAACAGGAGTAAAGGCAAGTAAGGCTGGTATGGCAAGTTTGAGTGACGCAACAGCAACACTTAACACTATAATGAATAACTACAGAAATGATAATTTAGATGTAATGAATGTTTCTGATTTATTATTTGCTACGATAAAAAAAGGGGTAACATCATTTCCAGAATTAGCAAGTAGTATTGGAGATGTACTGCCAACAACAGCGGCAGCTAATGTATCATTTCAACAAGTTGCGGCCACAATGGCAACGTTGACAGCTACAATGGGTAAAGGTTCAACTGCTAAAGCTGGAACATCAATGAGAGCAATGTTTGAAGAATTAAATAACTCAGGAAGTAAAACGTACAAAATGTTTAAACAGTTGAATGGTGGAGTTGATTTTAAAACGTTTATGAAAAATGGTGGAAACGTATCAGATGCACTGGGAATGATTGAGAAAAAAGCACAATCAACTGGGAAAACAGTGGCTGATATGTTTACTTCTGTTGAGTCAAAAAAGGCTGTAAATATTCTTACTTCAAATAAAAAAGTTTTTGATGAAAATTTAGAAGAATTTAAGAATGTAGCTGGAGCAACTGATGAAGCCTATAAAAAAATGAACAGAGGTTGGGCCGCTGCTTCAGGAAGATTAAAGGCTGGATTTCAAGATACAATGATTAGTTTTGGAGATGCAATTGCACCAGTAGCAGAATTGATAGGAACAGGATTAATCGGAGCATTAAATCTTGTAACCCCATCTATTGATTTGCTTGGGCAAGGAATAGATAAGGTTCTTGAACCAATTAGAAATTTACAAGAGGCTTGGGGATTTTTAAACAATAAATTTGAAAATCAAAATCAAGCACAAGAAGCATTAAAAGAACTTTCGCCAGAAGTGCGAAATCTTATTGAACCATTATCACAAGTTAAGTCGAAATTTGATGAAATTTCATCAGCGTTTGGTTCGGCATTTTCAGAAGCATTACCTAAACTACAAGAAGCCTTTGGAGGAGTTTTTGACGCTTTTATGTCAAGTTTTGTAGAACCTATACAAGAAAAAGTAAATGAAGTATTCAGCAATCTTTTTGGGGATTTTAATATTGATGATATTAATTTTGGGGAAGTATTTCAATCTATGTTTGACGGAATAATCACATATGTTGAAATTATTAAACCAGTAGTAGAGGGATTGGGAACTTTGTTTAATTCAACATTTTCAATAATAATGGATGTCGCTGGAATGGCTGGGCAGTTTGTTATTGATACACTTTCTAAAATGGGAATTTCGAGTGAAGATTTAAAAAGTTTTTTCCAAGATTTAGGTACAATAGCAGGTGCTGTATTCGGTGGAATAGGAAAAGTATTGCAAACTGCTTGGAGTGTAATTAAACCAATATTAGAAAAAGCGATAGGTTTAGTATCTGATTTAGTTGGTTGGATAGGAAAGGTAAGTTTTGACGGAATCTCAAAAGGTGCAAGTGCATTGGCTGGATTCTTAGGTGGAGGAAATAAGCCAAAAAAGGCATTGGGAGATGATAATTTTTCAGGTGGAACAACAACCATATCTGAACAAGGAAAAGAATTATTTGCCACACCTAGCGGAATGCTTGGAGTATCGCCAAATTCAAGAGCTGAAATGATGTTGCCAAAAGGAACTCAAATATTTAGTAATAAGAAAACACAAAAAATAATAAATATGGCAAAAAATATATTTAATAATAAAGGTTCTGAGCAAAAAATAGTTAATGGCGAAAATAAAATTGCAATAGAAATGCCCATAAATATTGCAAATGTTACTCAAGAACAGGTAGAAAAACTTAACAAACTAAGGCCAATTATTATGTCAATAGTTGAAAATGTTTTAAGTGATAAAGAAAGCGAAAGAAGCTACAAATGGGGTGATATTTAATGGATTTAAATAGTTATGTAGGACAATTTGATAGTTATAAAAATCAAATTAAAGACTATGGTAGACAGGCTAAAAGTAAGCTGGATGATTATATTGGTAAATATCTCAATAAATATAAAAAAGGAGTATATTTGAATGATATTCCACTTGATTGGGTTAAAATTTCTGAAAATCAAAAGGGAAGTTTAAAGGAATATCCGTTAGATCCATCTTCTGTTCCAGACCAAATTCAAACGAATTTACGAATTGGTAATCAAGAGTTTAGTTTAGATATTATGTTTAACTTCAATAATAAAGAAAAAAAGGAACTTTATCAAAAAATAAAAGAACTTTTTAGAAAAAAAGAACAAGTAAAAATAATAACTAAAGATGAGATATTTGAAAATTTACTTATAACTGGAATATCAAGAGACGTTAATTCAGATAATTATAGTTTTAAATTGAATATTGTGCAATACCAAACAGCTAAAATAGTTTCAACTGGAGAAGTTGCGGGAAGTGAAGCCACACAGGTAAATCAAACAACAACGGTAGGTACACAAGGGGTAACTTCAAGCAATGTTTCAGGAGGCTACTTAAAATGAGAATAAATATAGACAAAACATTATTTCCGTTAAAATTCACACTTAGGATATTAGATAAAAATTTTAAATTGTTATTTAAGGAACATAGAATGCTTATAAATGACGATGAATTGAATCCGATATACAAAAGTCGTATTTATTTGGATATTTTTGATGAGGATGAAAATTTATTGCTAAAAAATGAAAAACTTGTTTTTGGAGTTCCTGTTGGACTTTATCTTTCAAGAGATAGAAGTAATAATAGAAATTTATCATTTCCTTATGCTTATATTTTCCCATTTTCCGAAGATAAGATTGAAAGAGAAGTGAGTTATGAAAACTTAAATAACACGGTATTTATAGAATTTATTGAGTTGGAAGAAGAGGAATAATATGGCTGAAAACAGAATGATAATAGGAGAATTATTTAATGAAAGTGCATTAATAACAATAAGAACTTCTGGAAAAGATATAGAAGTACCATATCAATATTGGAATCCAAATGATGGCACTCAAACCGAAGAAATAAGAGGTTATGATATTTCAGTTGATTATAAAGATAGTGAAAACAATGAGCTGAGTAGTGGAGAAATAGTTATATTTAATTTGGCACAATCAGATATAGATTTAATAAGGGAAAAAGATACTATAAATGTCAAAATGGGATATGGAAAGGATATAGGCGAGGTATTTACTGGAACAATAACGGAAGTTGTGCAAATAGATTATCAGTTGAAAATCAAGTTTATAGAAGCACATATAGCATTTAACGACAGAATAGCATTAGGATTAGAACCTACAAAAGCGAGTAAAGTTATAAAACAGCTTGCTGATAGTATAGGTTTTAGCGTAAAAAAGTGCCAATTAAAAATAGATAAGGAATACAGGGGCGGTTTTTATATGTCGCCTTTTGATGTTCCTTTGAGGCGAATAATACAAGTTGTTAATGATTGTGATAGTAAAATTAATATAAAGTATGATGAACTGTATATTTATTCAAAAGAAAATGATGATACAGAAAAAATCGTATTGAATAGACAAAGCGGTTTGATTGATGAACCTAAGAAGTATGTTAAGCCTGAAAAATCAGCGTCAAAAAATAGAGGGAAAAAAACTAACAAAAGTGAGAATAAAAAAAGCAGTAAGAAAGGAAAGAAAAAAACTAAAGCTACAAAAACTAAAAGTACAAGTAGTGAAAATAAAAAGGTTGAATATGATTATACCGTGAAATGTTTATTGATACATTATTTGAAAAAAACAGATAATGTGATTATCGAAAGTCAGACATTTAATGGGAAAGCCAAAATAGTGGCATTGTCAATTAAAAATTTTGAAATGGAACTTAAAGTAAAAGTATTAAATGAGGTGAAAAAAAATGGAAGTAATACCAACAACAACACTAGGAAAAATAACAAGAAGCTACGGTGATGGTTTTTATGCAATACAACCTATAGGAACAATTAAAGGAGTTGCTTTTGCTCCTATTCCGAGAGTTCCGATGTGTCAGCTTGGAAATTTTGACATCAATCAAATTTTTCCGTTTAAAGTTGGCGATATAGTTCCTATTGCTTTTTTGTCTTTTTCTCAATCAAACTATTTAGAAGCAGAAGAAGATAAAGACTTAGATAGCGATACAACAAATGATTTTTCAGACTGCATAGCATTTCCTTTTGTTATTCCAACCTCTGCTAATCCAATAAGTGCTGAAACAGTTACTATAAATGCAGATATAGAGCAAAGTGGGAAACTTGCTAATGATGAAACAATAAGCAACGGAATAGCATTGACAACCCATATTCATAGTGGAATTACAAAAGGTGGAGATAAAACAGAAAAGCCTGAATAGGAGTGAAAAATGGATTTAAGACTAGGAAACATAAATCACGGAGAACTAGAAATTAGCAATAATGATTTATCAGTAGTTTTGGATAAAAATATAGAAATAATGCAACAAATAGCCGTTATGTTAAAGATAAGGGCTGGGGAACTAGAATATGATACTAATTATGGATTGAATTGGCTGTATTTTGAAACTGGAAATAAAGAATTGGTAGAAGAGGATATTAGAAATAAAATATCAACCTATTTCAAGGAAGTTGAAAGGATTAACTCCATAACTTCCAAATTCAATGATAAAGACAGAAGAAAATTAGACGTATCTATTTCATTAAATATTAACAGTCGGACATATTCGTTAGATTTGGAGGTGTAAAATGGCAAGAATAGAAATACCAAGTTTAAATGAAATAATAGAAACTATGAGTTCTGGAATAAAAGAAAGTAATGTTGATTTTTCAGGAGATAAAAGAACAATTTGGTATATGATGATAGGTTACCCAGTTGGAAGATTGGCTCAACAAAAATTATATAAAATACAATATTTGGCGGATAAAGCAAATATATATAAAGCTGAAAATGAAGAATTAGACGATATTTTAAATGGAAATTTCAATTTTCCTAGAAAACAGCCTAGTTTTTCAAAAGCATTCGTAACTTTGAATGCTGTAAATGGAACGACAGTAGATATTGGAGAATTAGGAGTTAAGACAGTTAGTGGCATTGAATTTTTTAATATAAACACAGCAACAGCAACTAATAATACGATCACATTAGAATTTGAATGTGAAACAGCTGGAAGTATTGGAAACATTGCAAGTAATGAAATAACTAAATTTATAACTACTGTTTCAGGAATATTGTCAATAAATTCTAATACAGCAGGAGAAGGGGGACAAGACAGGGAAAATGATATTAAATATAGGGATAGATGGTTTAATTCGAGATTTAGAAGTTATTGGAATATTGATGGTATAAAATCAGCATTAATGGATTTGGACGGCGTAGAAAGTGTTTATGTTAATGAAAATCATGAGCCAATAACTGTAAATGGAATTGAACAGAAAAGTGTAATTATAGTTGTTGACGGCGGTATAAATTCACAAATAGCACAGACAATATTTGAAAAGAAAGACCAAGCAATAAAATCAGTAGGGGATATAAAAGGGATAGCCAAAGATACTTCAGGAGTTGAAAGGGAAATTTATTTTTATAGACCTAAAATAATAAAGATAGATGCAAAATATACATCTATTCCAGCAAATTATGCAACTGATAATAAAGCAAAAATAGATAATTTGATTAATAACTATATAAAATCTAAAGGGGTAAATGGTTTTATAAGTGCCTATGAATGTTTTATAGAAAGCATAAGGCCAAATATACCAGAAATTGATTTAAAACATTTAGATTTATCATTCAAACTTGCTTCTGATAGTGAATATTCAACAAATTTACAGCTAAAAATTAGGGAAAAAGGTGAGTTGAATGTATAACAACTATAAATATTTAACAAGTAAGATTCCATATATTTTGCAAGCCACAGAAATAAATCAATTATTTATTCAAAGTATTGCTAAAGTTTTTGACTTGATAGATAAATATATTGATATGCTTGACAATTATTGGTTAATTGATAAAGCAAAAGGCGAATTTTTAGATGATTTGGGAGCTTTAGTTGAAGAAAAAAGAAACAATGATGTAGATGATAATTATAGAAAAAGAATCAAATTAAAATTTCAAGCGTTGGATATAGTGCCTACTCTTGATAATATTCTAAATTTAATTAAAAGTTTTACAGGATTATTTCCTGAAATTCGTGAAGGCTGGAAAGTTGACGGTGAAGCTGGACGATATGATATAGATTTTATAGCTGAAAAAAATTATAACTTTTCATTGATAGATGTAATAGACTTAGAAAGTATCATAGGTGGAGGTATAAAAATAAACACGAGAAAATGCCTAGAAAATTATAACCAAGCGTATTACTCAGGAGATATATTTGCTGGAGATGTTTTATTTCCATTGCATTATACAAGAAAAGCAGATTGTAATTTCAATTTTGATGATATACCGTATTCAAAAGAAATAAATGCTGGAGATAAAATTTACTTATCAGATGATCTAATAAATTTTGAAAGGAGATAAAAATGTCAAAAAAATTCACAAATGTGATAGATAGAGGAAGAACAGTTGCCAATAAATATAATATTGTAAATAATAGTGACGGCACAGCAATAATTACTGATATTCCTAATAATATTAATGTAGCTGGAACTCCATTGGATAAGAATTTATTTAATCCAATGCAGGAGGGACTTAATTTTACTGTCGGAACAGTCCATGCAGTAGAAAATAGCACAGATGTTTACGAATTAGACATAGAGGGATTAAAGGGAACAAATAATTTGAATGGGTTAGAATTGTTTGACGGATTAACATTTAATATTAAAATAACTGAAGCAAATACAACAAATGTAGTTATGTTAAGAATTTCTGGAGATAAATATAATTTAACAAAGGAAGATGGGGAAACAGTTATTAATTTAACCGTTGGAGAATTACAAAAGAATAGATACTACAAAGTTATTTTTGACGGTGTAAGATTTGTAATTCCACTTGAAATGGTGGAATATAATCAATTTTTAGGGACAAATTTTGGTGGATTATTAGGGACAGTAGGAACTAAAAAAGTGGGAGTGGCATATTATGATGTCGCAAATAAACAAATGGTAGTGCCAAAAATAGAAAATGATTTGACTTATTATGAAAGTACAAAATTTATTCCTATTTCAGACTATCAAACTGCAAACAAATTGGAAAATTTATCCAGTGTTGAAAGCTATGCGATAGATTCAAGGCTCACGGTCGGAGTAATTCACAAAATTGGAAATATTTGTATTCTGACTGTAGATTCCAACGAAGTTTACAACGGTCGGAATTACGGAGAAGTGCTTTTTAATATCCCTGAAAAATTTCGTCCAAAGTTCTTAACTCCAGTCAGCGTTGGAATAATTAATTCTGCCAGTGGTGGAGCGGCTCACATAGAAACAAACGGTAATGTAGTGTGGCGTGGGGCACGAACAAGCTCCGCGTTATATATCAATGCGGTATATTTAGCTAAATAAACTTAGTTTAAACAATATAACTGACTGAAAATATTATGCTGGCAGAATTGACTGTTGCACCTTTCCATTTACCAATTCCGCTAGGTTCAATATATACCGTTCCGTTCGAAGTATTGTACTGAGAAGCATTAACTGAAAGGAAAGTCTTGGGCTTAAAACCATCTGGAATTTGAAATATTACAGTATTATCATTAATGTTTTTGAGAGCATTACCACTATCAAATATTATAGTTACTATATTCCCAACTTTTTCTACAATATTACATGTAGTTCTTCCAGCACCAATTGCTTCTGCATGAACGTAAAGTTTCGCTTGTTGGACTTTGGATAAATTTTCCAATTTACTCAAAAAAGCTATACTTAAAATAAAAGTATAGGAGTGATTCAAATGAACAAAAATTGGGAAATCTACAAGGAATATCTGAACAGTTGTATAGTGAGAAATGAAAGTGTAAAAAACACAACATATAGGACTTACACAAACAGTATGAAACAATTTGTTGAGTATTTACGACGATATGAAAATAATTGTTATTTATTGAACAGAAAAAATTCCAAAAACATGGTGGTTATTTTAGAACGATACATAAGATACTGCAGGGAAGTAAAAGGAAACAATGCAAGTACTATCAACAACAAAATAACAGCAATAAGTAGCTTCTATATATGGGCTGTTAAAAGAGATTTAGTGGAGGTGCATCCGTTTCGGGATAAACTAGACAGATTAAAAGTTACAGATGTGGAAAAGAGGAGAAAAAGCTATTATTTAAACAGTAAGGAAATAGTGGAAATACAAGTGAAAATGAAATTGTCTGAAAAATATGATTTGCAAGATCAGATAATATTCAATCTTATTATTGATACTGGATGTCGAATATCGGCATTACATTCAATTAAAATGAGTAATTTAGATTTAGAAAATGGGATAATAAATGGAATTGTAGAAAAAGAACAAAAAATTGTGGAATTTGTGATATTTGAAAACACGTTAAATTTGATAAAGGAGTGGTTGAAATGTAGGAAAGGCAACATAGAATACTTATTTGTTACTAAATACAACGGAGTATTTAAGCAAATGAGCAAATCAACTATACGTGATCGAGTTAGAAAAATAGGAAAACTTGTAGGAATAGATAATTTATATCCTCACACGTTAAGGAAAACTAGTATTAATTTATTGGCGGAAGTCGGTGGAATTGAATTAGCAAGTGAATTTGCAAATCATTCTGGGATTGATGTTACAAAGAAACATTACATCAAGAAAACTACTGCAAAAGATAGGAAAAATAAATTGCTAGAAATTCGCAAAAAAGCGGGATTTTAGCATAAAAATTGAAAGAAATTTGGGAATTATCAAGAATTGTTATTACGTTTTAAAAAAATTTACGCCGATTTTTAGGGACTTTGAAGTAATTTTATTTTGGGCCAACTTTTGTTTTTTATCAAATTACCGAAGTCGGTAAAACGTTCAAAGTTAAGAAAATTAACAAATGAATTTTTAAAATCTGTAAAAATTCCCAAACTATCACAGAATTAAAATCATAAAAAAGAAATGGAGTGATAAAAAATGACAACAGTAATATTTATTTACTTGATAGCAACAATGGAAAATATCGCACAGCCAGTAACTACTGGACTTGAGCATTTTAAGGAAAATCCGACAACGTTTTATCCTGACTGGAATGAGGAAACAATGAAATATTCTACCGTGTTACTTGTAAATCCAGTTGTGGATATTGAAACTGGAGAATTGAGGGAAATGACTGAATTTGAAAAAGTTAAGGCTGGAAAAAGAATACTAGATGATGGAAGTTATCTTGATGAATCAAACAAAACTATCGTAACAGTAGCTAAACCGAATGAGTACAGTAAATGGGATAAAGATACTAAGAGTTGGGTTGAGGATAATGCTGAGAAATTACAGTATTTAAAAGATACAAGATATAAAAAACAGCAAGAGTATATCAAATTCAAAAAAGAATTGGAAAATAAGGAAGAGGAAAAAGAGGAATTTGAAAATATAGGCTTTGACATAACCGAAACAGAGGAAAGGATAACAGAGATAAAGTCCGAAATGGATTTATTGAAAACTGAAATAGCAAAATTAACAAAAGAAATTAAAAAAGTAGAAAAGGAAGTGGCATAGATGAATAGATTTGACAAAATTTTCAACTTTATGTTGGCTGTCGAGGGTGGTTATACTAACGATAAGAATGATAAGGGTGGAGAAACAACATGGGGAGTTACAAAAGAGGAAGCAAGAAGAAACGGATACAATGGCTCTATGAAAAATTTAACACAAGATTTTGCAAAAAGAATACTGGAAAAGGATTATTATCTAAAAAATTGTTTGAATGAAGTAAGAAATGATAAGGTTGCACTTTCAATATGTGACTGGAGTTTTAACTCGGGAAAATGGGCAACTAAAAAAGCACAAGTGACATTAAATAAATTTTTTGGTTATGATCTAGTTGTAGATGGTATTTTTGGAATCAAAACTATAAAAGCTTTAAATGAAGTAGAAGAGCAGGGAAAATCTGAAGAATTTTTAAAAAATTATCATAATTTACAAAGAAAATTTTATCACTCTGTTGTGGAATACAATCCAACACAAAAAGATTTTTTAAAAGGATGGCTAAATCGTGTTGATAAAAAAGAAAAATACTTAAAGGAGATGGTGTAAGATGAAAAAACTTTGTATAATAATTGGACACGGCGGAAACGATTGCGGAGCAATTAACCCTCATACAAAAGAGACTGAGCTTGCTTATAATACCGAACTTGCTGATATGCTTATGGAAACATTAAAAAATGAGTATGAAGTCGTAAAATATAACAGGGGATATAACAAGGTTGAAAATATTGGGATAGTCAACGGCTACAAATCAGACTTGATTTTATCACTGCATTGTAATTCATTTGATGGAATTGCTTCAGGAACAGAGGCACTTTACTGGCATTCAAGTGAAAAATCTAAAAAATTAGCAGAGCTATTAAGTAAAAATATTTCTGAAACTTTTGGAATCCACAACAGAGGAGCGAAACCAAGAGTTACAAATGAAATTAAGAAACGGAATCCTATTAAATTCAAAGATATGGAAACAAGGGGAAGTTATTTGCTTTATAAGACAAATGCACCTTGTAATATTATTGAGCCATTTTTTATAGACAATGATGGAGATTTAAGAATTGGTAAAGAGAAAAAACGGGAATATGTGGAAGCGATAAAAAAATCTATAAAAGAATATTTTGAAGGAGTGATGTAAAATGAACGTGATAACAACAGTATTAAATCAATTTGGAGGAAATGTAATAAATCTAGTGGCAGTAGCATTAGCTGGATTTGTAGTAAAGGGAATTTCAACATATCTTGTAAAAGGATACAGATATCTGCTTAAAAAGAAAATGGCAAGATACGTAACACAGTTTATACCAAACGGGATTGCATTCGGAGAACTGCTGAAGGGAGTCAAGCCCAATGAGGAAAGGCTGGTGCAGGCTGTATTGACAGTTCAGAACTTGGTTTTAAAAATGTTTCCTGAAAGACTGAGACCAACAGTCGATAAGCTGTTTGATGAAAAAGCGATTGCAAGAGAGATAGAAAGACAGCTTAACGAGGACAAGCAAGAGGGTTTAGTGAAGCCGACAGCAGTAGAAGAAGAATAAGAGCTACTGTCGGAGAGAAAATAGAAAAAGTAACTGAACAGGCAACGGAAAAAGCAATTGACAAAGTGATTGAAAAAGTAGTGGAGAGTGGAAAACTCTCTGCTACCGACAACAATAAACTGAATTTCAATGTGATTGATTATAAGCGTGACTACAGTCGAAGTAATATATATGCTGATATAAATTACCGGGATAATTTCAGAGGAGACAGAGAATTGCTTGCCAGAGCTGGGTTCGTTTATTATTTTGGCAGAAAGTAGGAATAGCAATGCAGTTAAAGGAGCTTATATTGTACATAGAAAACCATGGGATTTCAATAGTATTCATGTGTCTGACAATAATTATACTTTACCGTTCTGTAGTTCCTTTCATGAAAGAAGCTCTTGAAACACAGAAAGAAATGAAGAAGTTTATGCAGAGTATGAACATGAATACTATGAGAGGAAAAGGGCTTGAGATGGTATTAAACTTTACATCTCAAGGGCTAAGATGGAGTTTGCAAAAAAGAATAATACAGTATATAATAGACAATAATATCAGTCTTAACTGGATTATAATATTAAGAGAAATAGATTTGAAGATTGAGGAAAAAAAACATGAAATATATACGGATTTAAGAGATATAATTGACAAAGCTGTATTAAAAGTGTTTATGACAATTTTAGATGAAGAACTTACTGAAACTAAAAATCTTATAATTGCTCTACTTGAAGACTTAAAAGAGCATGGCAAACATGATAAATCACTCTATGTAACGGCAGAAAGAAGTGTAGAAACACATTTTGAACATTTTGAAAATAGAATGTATAACAAAATAAAAGATTTATTGAATTAGGGTACTTTGTGTATCCTATTTTTTTGTTTTCAAAAAAAGTAATTATTTTATAAAAAATGCTTGCTTTTTTTATAAAAGTATGGTACTATATATGTGTAGGAAGGAGGTGGAAATATATGATAGGTAAAATAAAAAAATTGAAGATTAAAAAGCTTGAGGTCGAATTCAATTTCTTAATCTTCAAAATCAAAATTTATTTTGAATAGGCTCTGGGGCTTTAAGCCCTATCCTATAACCTATTATATCACAAAATGAAAAAAGAAATCAAATTAAAAAAAAGAAAAATTACTTTTGAAGTAAAAAAAACGACTTTAAAAGAAAAGATAAATTTCTTTATAGCAATAATCATAATAGCTATAATAATTTATCTAGTAAGGAGATAAGTATGACAAAGCCAAGGAGTTTAAAAAAGGGGGAAAGTCCAACTTGGAACGTTGGAAGAAAGGCGACAGGATTAAAGAGAAATAGAGCCTTAACTATAAGGTTTACAGAAACTGAATTTGAATTTATAAACAAAAAACTTAACGAAATTGGCGGAAGTAAATCTGAAGCTTTGTTGAAAATTTTAGGATTTGAAGAGCGATAACTATGAAAAACTAGAAATTTTGAATACATCATGTCTAATAAAATATAAAATAAGAGCCACACAAGGCTCTTATTCTTTTTCTGTATTTTTAATAGCTGTTTCAATTTTAACTTTCAGAATTTTCAAATCCTGAAGTCTCATTTCTTCCAGCTCAATTATTTTAATTTTCTTCAAATTTTGAATATCTTTTTCATCTAAGTTTTTGATTTTTAAATTTTTCATTTATCACTCCTTGATTTTTTAGTAAGGATTTGATAAAATAAACTTACAAAAGATTATGTTATTCTCTATTGATATTTGTGGTATTGATAGAGAATTTTTATTTTATCAATTAGGGGGCAAAAAAGGGGCAAATTTTTTTAAAATTATTATTTTCTTGCATTTTTTGCTAAATGCTTGTATAATAAAAGCCAGTAAAAATAACTATAAATAATAGTAATAAAAAATATAATGATGTTTGGGAAAATCCATCTCTAAAAAAAACCTTTTGGAAACACATATTATTCAAAAGGATAGTGTGTGTTTTTTATTTGTCTAAAAAAATAGGGAAAATTTTAATTAAGCAAAAAATAAAAATTATAAGGAGGAAAAATTTTGGAATTTTTTAGAAACTTTCAGTTTGGAGTAAATGAATTAATGTGGTTAGGATATTTGCTACTTAATTTTACAGCGGTTATCTTGGCTTATAGATTTTGGGGAAAGGCAGGATTGCTTTCAATTGTACCGCTTTCAATAGTTATTGCAAATATTCAGGTTGGGAAGATGATGACCTTGTTTGGTGTCGATACGACAATGGGAAATATTGCATTTGGCGGAATTTATTTAGCATCAGATATTCTTTCTGAAAATGAAGGGAAAAAGTATGCTAGAAAAGTGGTTTCATTGGGATTTGCCTCAATGCTGTTTACAACTTTTATTATGCAAATTGTCTTAAAAATACAGGTAGCGCCGTCTGACACTATGCAAGGGGCTTTAAGTCAAGTATTTGGGTTTATGCCGAGATTAGCAGTTGCGAGCGTAACTGGATTTGCAGCTTCACAGGCATTTGACATCTGGTCTTATCAGGCAATCAGAAAATTGCGTCCAGACTTTAAAGATATTTGGATTAGAAATAATGCAAGCACAATGTTAAGTCAAATACTTGATAATATAGTATTCTCGTTTATGGCATTTTTAGGAGTTTATTCAATGAAAGAAATAATTATAATTATATTTTCAACTTATTTCCTAAAAGTAGTAATTGCATTATTGGATACACCGTTTGTATATATTGCGACAATTTGGAAAAATAACGGAAAAGTAAGTGAAGATTAATGAAAAGGAATAAAAATGATAAGATATAGTGTAATAAAAGAAAAAAATCCTAGAGAAATAGTACTTTTAAAAGGATTCAGCTGTGCATATGGAAAATGTGCATTTTGTAATTATATTTTGGACAATACAGATGATGAAGAGGAAATGAACAGAGTAAATTTGGAGGCGATTAATCAGATTACTGGTGAAAAAGGAGTTTTACAGGTTATAAACTCTGGCTCTGTTTTTGAACTGAATGATTTTACGCTTTCTAAAATTAAGGAAGTTTGTTGTGAGAAAAATATAAAAATATTGTATTTTGAAGCGTATTTTGGGTATATAAACAGACTTAATGAAATTAGGGAATATTTTAGTGAGCAGGAAGTGCGGTTTGCTATTGGAATGGAAACTTTTGATAATGAATTTAGAACAAAAGTGCTTACAAAAAATTTTATTACAAATGATAAAGTTTTGGAAAAAATAAAAAAAGAATATAAGATGGGACTTTTTATGATTTGTATAAAAGGGCAGACAAAAGAAATGATTTTACGAGATATAGAACTTGCTCAGGAGTATTTTGATGAAATAGCCTTAAGTGTATTTGTGAATAATGATACAAAAGTGGAGCGGGATGAAGAACTTGTAAAATGGTTCTTGACAGAAATTTATCCAAAGTTAAATAAAAAGAAGAATATTGAAATTTTAGTGGACAATAAAGATTTTGGAGTATATGTACAATAAAAAAGGGGTATTATTCCCCTTTATTTTTTGAAACTCCAATTCCATTTTCAAACATATCAATTTCATTTTCCAGTTCCTTTAAATCACTTCGGACATAATGCTCATTGTCAGTTCCAAGTCTAAAAGTACGAACCAGCGGATTATTTTTATGATTTACTTCAAACATATATTCTTCCACAATCATCTTTTTTCGATTGTTAGTCAAATCATCTTCAAAATCTATAACAAGTGTCACATTCAAATCAGAAAGTTCACTAATATCAATTCCTTTTTCATTCACTAAATAGTTCAAAATACTTTGTTTTATTACAAATTCCAGTTCTTCTTCAATTATTTCACGTGGTTTTTCAATATTTTGGGTTAAGTACAAAATAGCCTTATCTAAAAAAATCATCTTTTTTCCTTCTTTCTTTATTTAATTATATAAATTTTTTCTAAATATTCAATTAAGTTATTTTCTAAATTTTTTTAATTATTTTAGTTAATAATGGTTTTTCCTTTATTTTTATGTTTTTTATCTTTTTAAAGCAAGGGAAATCAATCGCCATTTCCCTTGCAACCCTGGCTCGTCTAAGCATTTTTTCGAAATGAAATTGAAACTCGCTTTTTAATAAAAGTTATTATCAACTCTTAAACTAATTATAACTTAAATGTTTTGAAAAAGCTCAAACAATCAATTTCATTCCAAAAAAATCACGACACTTTTTAGTTTAATTGTAATGGTTAATTTAACTAAAACAAAAATCTCGGAAATTTATAACAAATATTATTTTTAAAAAATTTTGATTAATTTTCATTAAAAAAGTTTAAATTATAACAAAATAAACTTTTTTAATTTTAATAAATCGACGGAGCTTTTATTTGTTCAACTACGACTGTTTGACGACTATAAGGAGGAGTTTCGGAGTTGGGCAAATAAAAGTCGTAGTCTAGCCATAGGTGCAGGATTTGCGGCAATGAGCAATCCTGCGAAAATATAAAGAGAAGGAACATAATAAAAATAGTAAAAATCGTTATTAACAAAAAAACTGAAGAAAATTTAGAAAATAACTTAATTGTTGATTTTAAAAAAATAGGTTTTAAATAGATTATACAATAAAAAAACTTTAAAAACAAATTTTTTTAGTTTGTCTTTAAAGTTTTATAAAATTGATAAATTTTTTAAATTAGAATTTATGTGTGTAACCAACTGTAAATACATTTATATTTTTGTCATATTTTACTTTTGATTTATCAATATAAATTCCTGGAAGTGAAGTTTGTTCACGTTTTCCATTGGCAGCATTGTAGTTTACATGGGCAATTCCGAATTTCCATTCTGAAGCTTCTGTTGGTTTATAAGTTATTCCTGTTGCGTAAATCTGGGAGTTTATTGCAAATTCTACATCAGAGAATGATTCTCTTTTGGCTCCTGTATTTGCGTAATTGAATCCAGCGTGCCAAGTGAATTTGTCGTTTATTCTGTAATCTACTCCGAAGTTTAGTTCATATCCGTCGTTGTACTTGAATCTATCCATTTTTGCGGCTTTGTTAAAGTAATGTGTATATCCGCTGGAAAGAGTCCATTTATTTATATCCTTTGATACTCCTAAAGCCAATACTCCTGGTAAATCACGTCTTGAATGTACACCGTCTGCATATTCAGGATAAAAGAATGAAATTCCAAGAGAACGTCTTGCAAGTAACATTTTGTTGTCTTCTTGTGCTTTTGATTTAAATTTTAATTTTACAGGAGTTTCGTATTTTATGGCAAAGTTTAATGTGTCAGTTGGTTTGTAGTCAAATCCAATAACTGCTCCAATACCCTTGGCATTACGTTTTGAATTCATTGATAAATAGTTTTTGCTAAGTCCAATTGCTGAACCTACACGAGTATTGTAGTCATATTGAGCTTCTCCATCAAGTTTTCTGTGAGCATAAACATATTTTAATCCTCCTGACATAGAGAAATTATCATTAATTTTATATGCTCCTCCAAGCATTAGCTGATAGTAACGGTTTTGTCCAGTAAAACGATTTTTTACAACAGTTGCTCCAAGTTTACCACCTGTTAAGTTATTAAAAGTTTCACCAGCGAGTTCAATTCCTGCTACACCGCTTTTATAACGAAGAGTAGCTCCCCCTGCAATAACACTTAAGTTTCCAAAAAGAGAGTAGTTATCTTTTTTGTGTAAAAGGTTAAATGATGGTGCTCCTGCATATCTGTCTGATTTAAATTTTTTTCCTTTTAATGTCATTGATTCTTCAATTAATGAATTTTGTAAATTTGCATTAATATAAGTTCCATCGTCTAAAAATACAGTTCCTGCTGGATTGTAAAATACACCTTCTATAGAAATTTGTCCAGTTTGAGATGGATTTTGAAAGTATGATGCTGAGTTATTTGATAAATAGTCAATACTTGCTGCATTTGCAAAAATTGTAAATAAAATTGACATAATTGCTATTTTTAATTTCATAAAAGTTCTCCTTTTTGTATTAATAATTTATTTTTATACTTTAAATTATAATAATAAAAATCTAAGTACATAATAATATAACATGCGTTATATAAAAAGTCAACAAAATTATTTAGTATATAAGTTATATAAATATATTCTATTTTTTTACGTTGAATTTATAAAAATTAGTCAAATTTAAGATTAAAAGAATAGTTGTAATTTATAATACTAAACCCTGTTAAACATAGGAATAAATTTTTATAATAGGGTTGTATAATAGCTAATTCATATTTATTCAACTAAATTGATTTTTATTATTTTTTGTATATTTATTATAGAATTTTTAAGATTTTAACTATTTGCAAATACTAGTTTTATATCCTTTATTAAAAAAGTTTATAATTAAGTTCGTTATTTAAATGGGATTTAGTATAAGTTTATTTTTAAATGGATTTTATACATAAATAAAATTTTTTGTAAAATAAATTAAGCATTATAAAAAAATATCGAAACATAAAAAAAATATATGATTAAACCTTTGACAATATATAATTTATATACTATAATTATAGCATAGATAAGTATTCTAAAACCAATTTCACAATAAAAACTTAAATTTTAGAACGAATCAATGTGAAAATTAGGTTGAAGGAAAAATTTTAGTAAAGGTGGTAAAGACTATGAGTAAAAACAATGTAGAGAAAAAGTCAAAAAATAGCAGTGTACTACTGGGAGCAGCATTTATTATGGCAACATCTGCTATTGGACCAGGATTTTTAGTACAAACAGCTAAATTTACGAATGATGTGAAGGCAAATTTTGGATTTGTAATATTGGTATCTGTTTTACTTGCGATGATCGTGCAGCTTAATGTGTGGCGTGTTTTGTGTGTGAGCGAACTGCGTGGACAGGATGTGGCAAATAAATTACTTCCAGGACTTGGATATTTTGTAGCGTTTCTTGTAGCGTTAGGTGGACTTGTGTTTAATATTGGAAATGTAGGTGGAAGTGCGTTAGGTTTTAATGCTTTGCTTGGTATTCCTAAAATGGCTGGATATTTTATTTCTGGTGGTGTTGCGATAACAATATTTTTATTAAAAAATGCAACAAAAGCTATGGATATGCTTACAAAAGTGCTTGGTGGATGTATGATAGTTGTAATATTTATTGTTATTTTAATTGTTAAACCGCCAATAGGGTTGGCTGTTAAAGATACTTTTGTCCCAAGTGAAAGTATTTCAAACTTGATTCCTGCAATTTTGACATTACTTGGTGGTACTGTTGGAGGATACATTACTTTTTCAGGAGCACATAGATTGATTGATGCAAAAATCACAAAAGAAGAGAATCTGGCTGAAATAAATAGAAGCTCAATTATGGGAATAGGAATTGCAACACTTGTAAGGGTTCTATTATTTTTAGCAGTGTTGGGAGTAGTGATTAAGGGTGTAACTTTGGCGGCTGAAAATCCTGCAGCAGATGCATTTCGTAAAGGAGCTGGAGAAATTGGATATAGATTTTTTGGTTTAGTTCTGTTAAGTGCGGCAATCACTTCAATAGTTGGAGCAGCATATACTTCAGTATCTTTTTTAAAAACATTTAATAAAAATATTGAAAAACATGAAAAATGGGTAATAATAGGATTTATTATAATTTCAACAATTATAATGGCAATTGCGGGAAATCCTACAACATTGTTAATTTTGGCAGGTTCATTAAATGGACTTATTTTACCTGTAACTTTGGGAATTTGTTTGATTGCTTCACAAAAAAAATCAATTATGGGAGAAAATTATAAACATCCGAAAGTACTTTTAATATTGGGAATTATCGTTGTATTAATTACAGCATATTTAGGAATAGCCTCGTTAGGAAATTTAGCAAAATTATTTAGTTAAAAACAGAAAGAAGGTATAGGAATGACAGGAAAACAGGTGCAAGAAGTAAAAATACTTCCCGAAGGAGATTCAGCTATTTTAATTGAATTTCCAAAAGCTATATCGCCTGAAATTAATAGAAAAATTACATCACTTGCGTATTTGATAAAGGAACAACATATAGAAGGGGTAATGGATATGATACCAGCATTTTGTTCACTTCTTATACATTATGACCCACGTGTTATTACATATGCAAAATTATTGAATAGAGTGAATAAAATAATGAAATTAAACGTAGATACAAAGGTAAAAACTAAAAAAATATATGAAATACCAGTTTGCTATGGTGGAGAGTACGGACCTGATTTGGAGTTTGTAGCAAAAAACGCAGATATTTCGGTTGAGGAAGTTATAAAAATCCATAGTTCAAAAGATTATTTGATTTATATGCTTGGATTTTTACCGGGATTTTCCTATTTAGGTGGACTTGATGAGAAAATTCATACTCCGCGTCTGGCTAATCCAAGAATAAAAATTCCTGCTGGAAGCGTGGGAATTGGTGGGGCTCAAACTGGAATTTATCCCCTGGAATCACCAGGAGGCTGGCAATTAATAGGTAAAACCCCAGTAAAAACATATAATCCTGACAGGAAAGTTCCAATTTTATTTGAAGCAGGAGATTACATACGTTTTGTACCAATTTCACAAGAAGAATTTGAAAAAATTGAAAAAGAAGTAAATGAGGATAAGTATGAGTGTGTTGTGTATATAGAGGAGGTGAAATAATGGGTTTTAGAGTTTTAAAAGGCGGACTTTTAACAACTGTTCAGGACATTGGAAGAACAGGGTATCAGAGTCAAGGTTTTGGAACATCTGGAGTTATGGATGTACGTTCCTTTAAAATTGCAAATATGCTTATTGACAATCCTGAAAATGAGGCTGTTCTTGAATTTACAATGATTGGACCGACACTTGAATTTACAAGCGAAACAATAATTGCAATAACAGGTGGTGATTTTCAGCCATTAATTAATAAAAAGCCTGCCCCAATGTACACTGCAATCTATATTAACAAAGGCGATGTGCTTGAATTTCAAGGTGCAAGAACAGGTGTAAGAGGTTATATAGCTTTTTCGTGCTACTTAAATATACCAGTAATAATGGGAAGTCGTTCTACAAATATGAAATGCAGGATTGGTGGATTTAAAGGACGTAATTTAAAAGAAGGAGATTATATTTCTTTTAGAATAAGAAGGCGGTATTTGCCATATTTTCTTTCAAGAACGCTTGATCTGGATGAATTTAATCAGGAAGATGAAGTGCTTCGTGTAATAATGGGACCGCAAGATAATCTTTTTACAAAAGAAGGGAAAAAAACATTTTTAAACAGTGAATTTACAATTACAAATGATTTTGATAGAATGGGTTGTAGAATAGAAGGGCCTTATATTGCACATAAAGAATCGGCTGACATAATATCAGATGGAATAGCATTAGGAGCAATACAAGTTCCTGCGCATGGAAAACCAATTATTTTACTAGCAGATAGACAGACAACAGGAGGATATCCCAAAATAGCGACAGTTGTAACAGTGGATTTGCCAAAATTGGTACAAAGAAAAGCAGATCATAAAATTCGTTTCAAAGCAATCAGTGTAGAAGAAGCACAAAATCTTTTAATTGAAGAAATGAATGAATTTACACAATTTAGAAAAAAAATTCATGCACCTTGTAAGGAAGTGCTGGATGTGAGATTTGTGTCCAAAAGACTTGAGACTTTATTTGATTAATTTATTGTTTAAAAGTTAAAAATTTAGCTCAATATCCTGTTTTATTTATTATTTTGTTAAACGAATTGAGCGTATTTTCAGAAAGGAAAATAAAAATGGATTTAGAACAAATTGAAAAATTAGTAGAAATTATAGAAAAATCAACGCTTAAAGAAATTACAGTTGAAGAAGGAAATTTAAAAATCAATTTAAAGCGTGAAAATAATATAGAAATTCAAAGTATTTCAAAAAATATAGAAAAAAAAGTCGAAATTGTGGAAGAGCCAGATGAGGAAAGTTTTATCACTTCACCAATAGTAGGAACTTTTTATTCAGCAGCTTCTCCAGAAACTCCAGCTTTCGTGCGAGTAGGCGATACTGTAAAAAAAGGGCAACCAGTATGTATTGTAGAAGCAATGAAACTAATGAATGAAATAAACTGTGATTTTGACTGTGAAATAGAAGCTGTACTCGTGAGCAATGAACAGAAAGTGGAATACGGTCAGCCGTTATTTAGAGTAAAAAAAATATAATTTTAGAATAAGAATATTATAAAAAAGTAACAATTTTAGAGTTATCTTTAAGTTTGAGATAGCTCTTTTGTTTTTTAATAAAATTAAAAAAACAAAACTCTAAGTTAAAAAAACACATATAATAATAGATTTTTATGTAAAATTGTGGTAAAATAAAAAGGATAGTTTCTTTTGATTATAAAAATTAGAAAGAAATGTTAAAAAAAATGGAAAATTAGGACAATGAAAATAATTATCCTTTTCAAAATACTAGAAGAGGAGGTAAAAAAACGTGAGATGAAATACATAAAGAAATCTTTAATTATATTTATTTTTCTTCTATTGTCTTTATTTGCATTAAAGTTTTATATCTCTACCAAAAACTTTAAGGGTATGCTGACTTCGATTTTGAAAAGTAGCGGATTAAATGTTGAGTTTAAAGATGTTAAACTGATAGGATTTAATAAACTTCAGGTTAATGATCTTAAAGTTAAAGATATGGCTGGAAATGTTGTTATTGACGGGAAAAAAACTACTGCGGGAATAAGTCTTCTTATGCCAACACGGCTTAATAGGATTGATATTTACAATGGAACTGTAAATTTGGAGCGTAGAAAAGATAATGATTTTAATATTTTTCACGTTATAAAGCCACAACCGAAAAAACCAAAAACATTTGATCCTACGAGTAGAATTGGAAAGCTTCATATTCATAATGCAACTTTAAATTATACAGATATAAGTTTTAATAAAAAAATATCAAAAAAACTGACAAAAGTAAATGGACGGCTGGAAGCTACAAAATCTCGTGGTTTTTCACTTTTTGCAAAAGGTTTGGGAAATAAAAATGAAGATGGAACAGTGGAAACATTAAAGATTGAATTAAAACAGCTTATCAAGTCAAAACAGTCGATTTATTCGATGTTTGATAAGATGAAGAACAGTGATGAGAGAAGAAAGGAATTTCGTCTGAATTTTGGTTTTGAAAATGTTGCAATAACAGAGGAACTGGGGCAGTATGTGCCACTTGATATGATTAGTGCAAAATCTGGAATATTAAATGGTGTACTGAAACTGGAAAATGATAAAGCTAAAAAGACAATGAACGCTTTAGGAAATCTGAAAATCCGAAATGGAAAACTAAAATATGTTGACTTGGATGGCGATATTGAAGGGGTAAATGCCTTAATTGATTTGAAAAAAGACAAAATTACGGTAAATGCTGACACAAAATTAAGCGAAAGTCCAGTATCTCTAGTATTAAACTATCTCGTTCAAGATCAGAAGATAAATTTAAAACTTGTTACTGAGAATTTACCTTTTGAAGAAGTTGCAAGATATAAGATAATTAAAGATAGTAAGTTTACAGCACAAGGTAATGTTACTGGAAATCTTGAAGTAAATGTTAATACCAAAAGTAAGAAAGCTACACTTGATGGAAAATTTTCTTCAGATAACATAAAAATTTCAAACTATAATTTTCAGAATATAAAAACTGCTATGAAAATTGCTGATGAAAAATTGACTTTAACTGATACATCATTTGTATTTAATGAAAATTTTTCAGGATTTAAAGTGAATGAAGATATTAAAGTTTCAAAATTTGTGTATGATTTGAAAAAGAAAACTGGAACAGGAGATTATGTTTTAAATAATCTAGGATCAGATTTTAGTATCAAGAAAGTTACTGGAAGGGCTGATATATCTTCTAAAAATATTGTAACAGGAACAGTAAGATCCAATGTTTTAAATGGAAGATATACAGTAAATCCACATACACAGACAGTTGTGGTAAATGCCAATAGTAGTGGTTATTTCACTGTAAATTATGGTGGAAAGACTTATACAGTTAATCCTGATGTTAGTAATTTAATTGTGAAGTTTAATGAAAAAAATATGCTTCGTTCAGGACAAATTAATGCGAAAATAAAGGATTTGTCAATGCCGTTTGTAAATACTATTAATGCCAATGTAAAAATTCATAACGGGAATTACAATATAAGTGGAACAGCTGGGATAAAAGGTGGTGGAATAGTAAATATTTCGGGAACTACAAGTTCGAATATGAAACATTCTTATTCATTGAAATTACCTAAAAATATAGATATTGCAAAATTGTTAAGAGCAAATGGTTATAATTTCAAAGGATTAGATAAAGCGAAATTGCCTGCAACACTTACAGCTAGAATTAGTGGAAGTGGAGATAAAATTTCTGGATCATATCAACTTTACAGTCCGTATGGAGAATATATTGGAGAATATGAAAATCTTCATGCAAGTGGAAAAATCAATGATTTGGCAAATATGGATATAACAGTTAATACAAATATGGATGAACTGTGGTTTGGTTACCAGCGACTTAAAAATGTCAGTGGAAACTTGAGAATAAAAGATAACGTTGTAAATATTACAAGTATCCAAAATGAAAATTTGAATGCTAGTGGAAAATTTGATATGAAAACTGGGAAAATCAATGTAAATGCAGGATTAAGAGATTATATGATTTATAATACTGCAGGGCCTAAGGTTAATTTGAAAGTTGGAACATTGGATGCTAATTTATCAGGAACAATTGACAAACTTTCAGGAGAAATAACAATGCCATCTGCAATAACATCAATAAATTCAAATTATGTAGGTGACACAAATGCATATCTTAGAATAAAGGATGGGGTTGTAAATTTCGAAAATGTAACTTTACGTGAAAATAGCCTGTATGGAACATATGATTTGAAAACTGGAATTTCAGATATTGGACTTAGTTTAAACGAACCTGATATTCCAAAACTTTTGGAAATGAAGGAATTGACTTTTGGAACAAAATCAAATCTTAGTTTAAAAGGAGATTTGAATAATTTTAATCTGGCAGGACAAGTAATTCTTGGGAATATGAGTTTTAAAACTTATAAAATTCCGCAGATTGTTGCAGAACTTGAATATTCTAATGGAAATGTAGACAAGTTATTCAAATATGGGACATTCGATTTGCAAAAACTTAGATTTGTTGGAGATAATGAAGAAACATTATTTGAAACACAGACTAAATTTGATTTGGCAAATGTAGATATTGATTATAAGTTGGAAAAACAGAAGTTTTCGCTTGATTCAGTGCAGGATTTGAAAAATAAGGGATACAGTGGAGATATAGACATCGGATTTATGTATCGTGGAAATTTTGAGAACTTTACAACAGGTCTTCAAATACAGTCAGATGAAATAAAACTTAGTGGTTTTCCAGTGAATAAAGTGGATATTGATTTACAAGCCAATGAAAAAGCTTTAAACATTGGGCAGTTTTATTTGGAATATGAACACAATCCATTGTTGTTAAACGGATATATTCAATTTACACCTATACAGTATAATGTTTCGATGCTTGCTAAAGACTTTAATTTGGACTTCTTAGGAGTTAATAAAGATGTTGAGCAGGCGAGAGGGATTGCAAATATAGATGCAATTTTCTCAAATAATTCTACAACAGGGCATATTTTACTAGATAATTTTAATTATAAGACAAAAGATAAATTAACACTTGTGGATAATGTAAATGCCAATATTGATTTACAAAATAATAAATTTGTTGTAAATCGTCTTGATGGTGGATACAATGGAGGAACTTTTAAAGTGACAGGAGATTTAGATGTTCCAACGATTCCTGCTGATTTTATGCAGACAAAACGTCTAGAATTAGGAAAATTTGAATTAAATGCTGCACTTAATAAAGTTGGACTTCATTACGGAAAAGGAATTGACTTTGCACTTACAGGAAACTTGATATTTACAGAAAATAGATTGTTTGGAGATTTGGTTGTAGATGATGCCGAAATAAGAGAATTACCAGACTTTAATTCAAAATCTGAAACAGAAAACTTATCAGAGGAAGCTAAAACTAAGAAAGCTCAAGATAAGACAATTGTTGAGGGAATTGTAGAAGAAGTTATTGATAAAATATTAAAACAGTATACAGTTAGTTTGAATGTAATAGCTGGAAATAATGTTAAACTAAAAATTCCAAATGTAAGTATTGTACGAAATATAAAAGGAACGATAAGAGGTTCTTCAGAAGTTTCATATTCTGGTGGTGAAGTTGGAATAGATGGAGATTACTCTATTACAAGAGGATCATTTTCTGTAAATGGAAATGATTTCAAAATAGATGGTGCACAAATAAGATTTGCTCCATCTACTAACGGTGCAGCGAGCTCCGTATCGGATCCATTTGTAATATTTGATGCAAGTACAGTAATAAACGGAGATAGAATAGAAATAAATGTAAGTGGAAATGTAAGTAAACCTGATATTAAATTTTCATCATCATCAGGGAAATCAAAAGAAGAAATTGTGTCATTGCTCGCATTTAATACTGTAGTTGGAAATGGCGAAAAAAAAGGAGGAGCTACTGAAGAAAATTCAGCTGACGGATTAGTAGTTGCAGGTTCTCTTGTTAATAGTGCATTAAATGAGTTGATTTTTTCGTCAGTAACTGGTAAAATTAGTGAGGCACTTGGAATATCAAAATTTTCTGTTTCAACAAATGTGGATCATTCAAACAGAACAGGAGAATATAGTGCTGCAACAACAGTTACACTTCAGGATAATATTTATAAAGACAAGTTATTCTGGAATGCTTCATTTAAATTTCCATACCAGACTTCAAAATCTGAGGAAAAAAAACCAATGGGATATAACGCATGGTTAAGCTATAGTGTTACAAACAACTTAGATTTACGGCTTGGAGGAGAGAGTATTAATAGAAGTAGAGCCAGCACTAATATGAGCAATGGAGCAAGAGTAAATTATTATTTTGGAATTGATTTTTCAACTAGAGATAATACATTCGGAGATATTTTAAGAAAAATATTTAGGAAGAAAAAACTTGATACATTAAAAAAATAGGAGGAAAAATGTCAAAACAAAAAGTAAAAAATAAAATTTATGCTTTGATTATTGCGGTAACATTATTTGTATCTGTAAATAATTTGTCGCAAGCTGAAGAAAAAAGCGGGATAATTGGAAAAGAGTTAGCCGATAGCAGTACAACAACAAGTACTACTGGAACTGAAGAGCAAAATGATGAGATATCAGATGTTAAAATTAGATATAGTCAAGACGAAATTGATATGGCTAATCAATTATCAGAAAAAGTGAAGAAAAAAAGAAAAAAAGAAAAAAGAAAAGAAGCAAGAAGAAATCGAAAAAATAACAACATCTTTGAAGCTCAGGAACAGGCAAGAGAAGATTTAACAATTGGAGCAATTCAATTTACAAAATTGAATGAAATTACACCAGATGTTTTAATACCTGAAATGCCTGTAAAAACAGGAGATACTTATTCAAATAAAACTTTAAGTGATATTTATTTAGCACTTAAAAGATTGGGATATGTAGCAGAAGCTAATGTTATTCCAAGAATTCGTGGAAATGTGGTAAATATAGAAGTTCAAGTTGCAGAAGTAGAAAATGCTGGAACAGTTCTGCAAAGACAAAGAATGCAAGAAGAAATGCAAAAAGAAACAGAATATACAGTAGCAAATGTAGATATTGAAGGTACAAACAAACGTGATAAGGCAGAACATTTAAAAGATTTACCAATTAAAGCAGGAGATATTTTTATACCGCAAAGAGCAGTGGATGGAGCACAAAAAATATTCAAATCAGGATATTTTGCAACAGTTGAACCAAAAATTGACAGAAAAGCTGATAATACAGTTTCTATAGTTTACCAAGTTCAAGAAAATCCAGATGTACAAAGTATAAATTTTGAAGGAAATACTCTTTATAAAGATGAAGAGCTAGAAAAAGCATTAGGTATAAAAAGAGGAGAAATCTTAAATGGTAATTTATTGAATCCAGACGATAATGGAATTCTTAAATTGTATGCTAAAGATGGATACTCTTTAGCGAGAGTTGAAACAATAAATGTTTCAAATGAAGGAGTTGTAAATATCGGATTGACAGAAGGAGTTGTTGATTCTGTTACATTTGAAAAAGCACCAGAAAAAAATGATAACGAAAGACAATCCTCAAAACGTTCGACTTTAAGAACAAAACCTTATGTATTTGAAAGATATCAAGAATTAAAACCAGGGCAAATTTTCCAAGAGAAAAATATTGAAAGTACAGTAAAAGAACTTTATAGAACAGGAATGTTTACTAAGATAGTACCGTCAATTGAAGGAAAAGAAAATGATCCAAATGCAAGAGTTATAAAATTACTTGTGGAAGAACGTCCAACTACGTCAATTAATGGAACTATTTCTTACGGAACTTCAGTTGGATTAGTAGGAGAACTTAAATTATCAGATTCAAACTTCTTAGGAAGAGGACAAGATGCTTCACTTACACTTTCAGCTTCAAATAAAGGAGATAAGACATTTGAACTTAGCTGGTTTGATCCTTGGTTAAAAGGAACTGAGCAAGTTCAACTTGGAGGAGCAGTTTATTGGACTCAATCAGTAGATGACAATGCTGAAGCTGATGAAGTAGAAAAAGTTAAGAAATACGGAACTCGTTGGACAATTGGTAAGGGTCTTAATAAAGATATTGGAGTAAGTTTCTCTGCAAGATATGATAATTATAAAGAATTGTTTGGAAATAAAAAAGTAAATGATAAATATAAATTGTTTGCAATGGGACCAACAATTACTTTAGATACAAGAGATAATAAGTTCAGCCCTACAAAAGGATTGTATGCAACAATGTCGTATGAAAGAGGAGAACTTATAAAAGATCCTAGAAAATACGATCAGTTTGAAACAGATTTAAGAGCTTACCATCCAACATTCTTTGGTGAAAAAAATGTAATGGCGTATAGAGCAGCTTGGGGAACAACAGGAAGTGGAACTCCAGAAGCATTAAGATTTAGCATAGGTGGAGCTGAATCTGTACGTGGATATGATTATAGTGCGTTTGATGGATTTGATAAATTCCATGCAACTATTGAAAATAGAACAAAAATTAACGATACATTGCAGTTAGTAGCATTCTTTGATATAGGAAATGCTTGGCAAAAAGATTCAAGAGATCCAATTACAGGTAAAAAAATCTATAAACCAAACAGAAAAGATGCTCATGACTTTAAAGATCTTAAAAAAGGTTATGGAGTTGGGGTAAGATTGAATACTCCAATTGGGCCATTAAGATTTGATTATGGTTGGCCAATGGATCCTGAGAAAAAAGGTGAGAAAAAAGATAAAGGTAAATTCTACTTTAGCTTTGGACAATCATTCTAGTTTTTTCAGACTAACTAAAATATAAACTAAAAATAATTATAGGGGGTGATTAATTTCATCCCTATAATTTTATAAAAATTTCATAACTGTTAACAATCAAAGCAAGGAGAGGTTCAAAATGTATGATATAAAAGAAATTGCAAAATTGATAAATGGAGAAATAAAAGGAAATACTGAGTTAAGTTTTACAAGAATTGCTCCGTTTTTTCATTCAAATGAGAAAGAATTAACGTTTGCGGCAGATGAAAAGATGTTAAAAAATATGGATAAATGTAGTGCAGGAGCTGTGATTATTCCTAATTTGCCAAATTTACCTGCAAATAAGACTTTTATTGTTGTAAAAGGTAATCCTAGAGAGTTAATGCCGATATTGCTAAATTATTTTAAGCCTAAATTACAACCGTTTGAAAATCAGATAGAAAATTCTGCAAAAATTGATGAAAGTGCAAATGTATCAAAAATAAACACTTATATTGGACATAATGTAAAAATTGGAAAAAATGTTGTTATCTATCCAAATGTTTCAATTTTTGAAGGAACTGAAATAGGTGATGACTGTATAATTTATTCAAATGTAACAATACGGGAATTTACAAAAGTTGGAAGAGGTACAATCTTGCAGCCGGGAGCTGTGATAGGATCTGACGGGTTTGGATTTGTAAAAATTAACGGAAACAATGTAAAAATTGAGCAAATTGGACACGTAATATTGGGAGAAGAAGTTGAAATTGGAGCAAATTCGTGTGTTGACAGAGGAGCAATTGGAGATACAATTATAAAAAAAGGTACAAAAATTGATAATCTTGTTCATATTGCCCATAATGACATAATTGGAGAAAATTGTCTGATTGTGGCTCAGACTGGTATTTCTGGAAGTGTGGAAGTGGGAGATAATTCGACTCTTGCAGGACAGGTTGGAGTGGCAGGACACTTGAAAATTGGAAGCAATGTAGTGATTGCCGCAAAATCTGGAGTAACTAATGATGTGCCGGATGGTAAGCAAATGTCAGGTTATCCGCTTCGTGAACATATAGAAGACTTGAGAATAAAAATGGCGATGGGAAAAGTTCCTGAACTTGTAAAAAGAATAAAAAAGCTGGAAAAAGAATTGGAAAAAACGGAAGCAAAAAAATAAAAATATAAAATTTTGCACATCAAAGTTGTGAAATTTGAAAACTTCCTTGACTTATTAATTCAAATGATGTAGAATAAATAACAGATAATAAAAAATATTATAAATAGAGAGAGAAGGGAGTTATAGATGAAAAAAATACTTTTAGGTATCTTTATGCTTTTGTGCATAGTTAGCTGTGGGTCAGGACCTGACAAAACAGTGTCAAAATTTATTGAGAGTGTAAAAGCTGAAAAAATGAAAGAGGCGGCAAAATATGCGATTGATGATAGTTTTGAGGGGAACTTGGATGTTAAGTATAACAATAAAATTCAAGAATTACTTTTCAAGACATTATTAAAAAATCTTGAATATAAAATTGTCAAGACAGAAAAACAAGATAATGAAACAACAATTGTAACAGTAGAAGTAACAAATGTGGATGTTGAAAAAATATTTTTACAAGTTTTCAAAAAAATGACACAAGAAACTTTTTCAGGAAACGGTTCTCATTTAATGTCAGTTGATGACAGATTTAAAGAAGAACTTGAAGCAAAAGATAAACCAAAATCAAAAAATGTCACAAAATTTGTAGTTAAGAAAACAGCTAATGGAGAAAAAATAGTTTTAACAGCAGAAAATATTGATGTGTTACTTGGTAAATTAAACACAACATTATCAAACTTAAACACACTTGGTGGAGCTGAAGAAGAAACAGCGGTAGAATTACCAGAGACAGGACCATCAACTGGATTAACACAAAAACCCGAAGAACTTAGAAATCAAAATAAATAAATAAAATAATTTAATTATTAAATAAAACAATCATTCTTTTACTTTTATAAGTGAGTCTGGTTGTTTTTTATTTACAAAAATTTTTTTATATTAATTAAAATAGAATTAAAAAAAGTTGATTTTTAAAGATTTTTATTGTATAATTGTAGTGTAAAAATAAAAAAGGGAGGAATAAAAATGGCTACATCAAGTTTTTTAAGATTGCCAGAGTTTAAGACTGATAAGGAGATAGATGGTTTAATAAAAGCATTGGAGAATGACAGAAAACCGAATTTAACAGATATTAAAGTGACGAAAATAACCGATGAGAAAAGAATCAAGAAAATATTAGGGATGAAATAATGGAAACATTGAGGTTATCAATAAGTGATTTGTTAAAATATAATACGGAAGAATATTTACAAGATAAAGTTTTAAGCAAATTTAAAAGTAGGGGAAATACGGATATAGAAATTTTTTTACATAATAAAGCTACATTTTTTGAAAAAAATTCAATTTCAACAACACATTTAATTTTTAATAATGATAATCTATTATTGGGATGTTTTGCTGTTTCAAATAAAAGTTTGATTTTATTTAAAGAAAGAGTTGATAAATTAAGTAACAGTAGAAGAAAAAAATTAATGCAAAGTGGACAAATACTTGAAAATGGGCATATAATTGTAAATAGTTATTTAATTGGGCAATTAGGGAAAAATTATAATTTATCTAGTAAAAAACATATAAGAGGAAAAGATTTGCTTACGTCTGCATTTAATGTAGTATTAGAAGCAAAGGAATTGATAAATGCAAAATATGTTTGGCTGGAATGTAGAAATTCAGAGAAACTTATAGATTTTTATAAAAAATTTGGCTTTGAGAAGATAGATAATTTTATTTCTAAAGATGGGTTGGTTGTTATGATGATGAAATTGGATAGGCAAAATTGATTTGGATGAAAAATACTGCTGTTGATTTAAAGAGTGGTATTTTTTTTGGTTAAAATTTTTGAATTTTGATGAAAAATGAATTATCTTGTTTTTTTGTATAGAATGTGATATTCTAG
Organism: Leptotrichia massiliensis; assembly: GCF_900104625.1. Lineage (NCBI taxonomy): Bacteria > Fusobacteriati > Fusobacteriota > Fusobacteriia > Fusobacteriales > Leptotrichiaceae > Leptotrichia > Leptotrichia massiliensis. The sequence goes on along the minus strand of NZ_FNVZ01000005.1, from coordinate 1,436,999 downwards.
TAATGTAATTTTTAAAAATGTACTTGAATTAAATTGAAATCGGATTGATGAAATTAAGCAAATTTGGATTTAAGTAGAATAATTATAATTTTAAAATAAAGAAGGATGTTAGAAAAAATATGGGAAAATCAGAAATAATTAGAGGGACAAGCAAATGTGCCAGGTTTTTTGTTTGTGATACTACAGAACTTGTAAAAGAGGCCAAGAAAGTACATGGACTTGATCCGATAGCGACAACTGTTTTTGGGAAACTATTGACAGCGACAGCTATGATGGGGAAAGATTTGAAAAATGAGAAGGATTTAGTGACAGTTAAAGTAAATGGAGATGGACCTTATGGAAATATGCTTGCAACTGGGAATATGAAAGGGGAAGTAAAAGGTTATATTGGAAATCCTGAAGAAAAGTTTCATCAGATAATTGATGAAAATGGAAATTTTATAAAAGATGAGACTGGGCAAGTGAGATTTATTGGAAATGGGACGATGCAAGTTATAAAGGACTTGGGGCTGCGTGATCCGTTTTCTGGCGTTACAAAAATAAATGAAGAGGATATTGCAGATATAATTGCTCATTATTTTCTTTTGTCAGAACAGATAAAATCAGTTATTGCACTCGGTGTAAAACTGGATGAAAATGGAGAAGTAAAAAGGGCTGGAGGTTATTTGATACAGCTGTTGCCAGGTGTGGAAGACGGATTTATTGATAAACTGGAAAATAAATTACAGCAGATTAGGACGATTACTGAACTTCTGGAAGGTGGAATGAGCCTTGAGCAGATTGTGGAACTGCTTTATGAGGATATTTCGGTATTTGAGGAAGAGACAGATGTTGATGGTGCTCATAAAAAGGTTTATGTGGAAGATTTTGAAATTTTGGAAAAATCAGAGCTGGAATATAGATGTAATTGCACTAAAGACAAGTTTTACAAGGGATTAATCACGCTTGGAAAAGAAGAAATTGATAAAATTCTGGAAGAGGAAGGTAAAATTCAGGTAGAATGCCATTTTTGCGGTAAAAAATATGATTTTGGAAAAGAAGATTTTAAAAATTTATAAAATAGATTTGCTTGGAATTATGTTTATACTGTTTTAGGTAATTGTAGAATTAATAATGCAGAAATCAAACTGAATACAGTGTTTTTAATCTAAAATATAAAAGTTTTATTGTAAAAATATTGGAAAAAAATGATAAAAATTAGATTTATAAAAACATTGTAGTTGTTAGAAATTTTAAATTTTTATAAAAAGCAAACAGTTATTTGATTATGATGCAGATTTATTATAATAAAAAAACTGGAAAGGAAGAGAAAATGTCAAAATTAAGAGTAGGAGTAATACGTGGGGGAGTTTCAACTGAAAGAGAAGTTTCTTTAAAGACAGGAAGTGAAATTGTAGCAAATTTGAATAGAGATAAATATGAGGTTTTTGATATTGTGATTGATTCAGAAATGGAAGTTTTTGAAAAAGTAAAAGATTTGAATCTGGATTTTGTTTATATTGCTTTACACGGTATATTTGGAGAAGATGGGAGAATACAGGCGATTTTGCAAAGTCTGGGAGTGGCTTACAGCGGGCCTGGAGTGATGTCAAGTGCAGTTTGTATGGATAAGGAATTTTCAAAAAGAATTGTGGCTGGATATGGAGTTAGAATTGCAAAATGGAAAAGTGTACGTGTAGGCGAAACTGTTGACTTTGAAACAATAAAAAAAGAATTGGGAAATCGTGTTGTAGTAAAGCCAAATAACGGTGGTTCAAGCATTGGAGTAAGTTTTGTGGAAAATCAGGAAGAACTTGAAAAAGGGCTGGAACTTGTTTTTGGAATGGATAAGGAGGCATTGATTGAAGAAGTTCTGCATGGTGTGGAAATAAGCGTACCTGTGATTGATGGGGAAGTTTTTCCAACACTAAGAATTGAGGCTCTTGCAGGAGATTACTTTGACTATGAATCAAAATATGCAAAAGGCGGAGCAAATGAATATGTGTTTGAATTTCCTGAAAAAGTGCAGGCTGAAATTAATAAATTTGCAAAAGACAGTTATTACGGGCTAAAATGTGAAGGATTTGCAAGAATAGACTTTATGGTGGTAAATGAAGAAACGCCATATTTTATGGAAGTAAACACATCGCCTGGAATGACATCTGCAAGTCTATTGCCAAAAAGTACAGCTTCAAAAGGTTATGATTATTCACAGACATTGGACTTATTAATAGAATCTTCAATAAAAGTGGAAAGATAAATAACTTAAAAATTTGAAAAATATAGAAAATAAAAATATAAAAAGGAAGTGGAAAGTATGGAAAGAATAGCAAGTTTTACAGTGGATCACATCAGATTAAACAGAGGAATTTATGTCTCAAGAATAGACGAAGTTAATGGAAATTATTTAACAAGTTTTGATATAAGAATGAAATTGCCAAACAGGGAGCCAGTAATAAACATTGCTGAACTTCATACAATGGAGCATTTGGGAGCAACTTTTTTGAGAAATCATCCAACTTGGAAAGATGAAATCGTATATTTTGGGCCTATGGGATGCAGAACAGGATTTTATCTTATCTTAAAAGGAAAACTGGAATCAAAGGACATTGTTGATTTAATGAAGGAACTTTACAAATTTATGGCAGAATTTAAAGGAGCAATCCCAGGAGCAACTGCAATTGAATGTGGAAACTATTTGGATCAAAACTTGGCGATGGCTAATTTTGAGTCGAAAAGATTTTTGGAAGAAACTTTGGAGAATTTGACGGAAGCGAATTTGGTTTATCCTGAATAGAAATAATATGAGATAAGTAGAGTATTTTTAAAATAAAAAGAATTAAAAGAGCAGGGAGTGACAATGGATAACAATTTTTTTAAACAAATTAAAGAAGATATCGAAAAGTATCAAGAAGATTTCAAAAATATTAGAAATATAAAAAAGGATGAATGGGCATTTAATTATTGGGTACTAGATAAACTTTTTTATGAAGAAGAAGAATTAATCGAAGAAAAAATAATAGAGTATAATGACATGGGAATAGACGCGTATGAATTTTATGAAGATACAAAAGAGTTATTTTTGATACAAAATAAATATTATACAGATAAAACTAAATTAAATATAAATTATGTAAAAAATGATTTTTTATTAAGAGGTATAACGGCTTTAGAAAATGGAACATATAATAGATCTGAAGAGTTACAAAATATATTTGATAAATATAAAAATGACCCAGAATTTACTGTCTATTTAGAGCTTTATGTAACAAACGATTTGGTATCAGTAGAAATAGAAGAATATATAAAAAAATTTAATAAAAGAAATTCTAAATACATTTCTAAAGTATATTACTTAAAAGATATAAAAGAAAAATATTATGGAGAAAGTGAACAAAATAGAAAAGAATTAAAAGTTCAAATAAAAACTGTAAATAAAGGTACAGCATTGAATATAAATCCAGAAGCCTACAATTTAAAAAATATTATAAATGCTAAGTATGTGTTAACACCAGTTTCAAATATATTTGAAATATATAAAAAATCTAAAAATGAAGGATATCCAATATTTGATAAAAATATAAGAGAATATTTAGGAAATAATAAAATTAATAAAAAAATCTATAATACACTTATGGATGAGAAAGATAGAAATAATTTTTTCTACTATAATAATGGAATAACAATAATATGCGATAAAATTGGTACTTTTAAATCTTTAAAAGATAAAAATAAATTATTACAAAGTATTGAAATTAAAAATCCACAAATAGTAAATGGATGTCAAACGGTGAACTCTATATATGAAGCTTTAAAAAATAGTAATGAAATGAATGTAGAAGAAGAATATAAAAATACATTTGTTATGGTAAAAATTTTAGAAATTGATAGAAATAATTTTGAAGAAGAAGAATTATACAATGATATAGTGAAATATAACAATTCACAAAATTCTATTAATGAAAAAAATTTTATAGCAAATAATGAAATTTTTAGAAGATTACAGGTAGAATTTGAAAAAAAAGGTTTTTTACTTTTAATTAAACAAAGTGATAAAGAATCATTTAAAAGGAAATATAAAACAATTTCTAAATTAATAGATTCAAATAATCAAAACATTAAAAAATTTAAATTAAAAGAAATTAAAAAACTGAATGATCTACATATTAATTTGGAGAAATTATTACAAGTAATAAATGCTTTTGTAGAAAGTGGTTATAATGCATATACTGAAAAGAAAAATATGTTAAAATTAGATAAAAAAGAATACAATAGAGCAGTAGATTTTATAAAACAAACAACAAATGATGATATATTGAATTTATATTTATTATATAAAAAATTAGAAGAAGTAAAAAAAGAGGATATAAATGGTAGGATTCCTATTTTATATTATGCAATAGATTCTTTTGCTAAATTTGAATGTGATAATAGACAGATTAATAAGATAAAAGAAAATCTTGATAGTAGTTCTAAGATAGAAAAGATTATAAAAATATCGAGACTTGTAAGTAGTTATTATATAGAGGAGTATAAAGAAAAATATGGTTTAGAGTATAATGCTATGATAAAAAAACAAATTGACTATAAAATTTTATCAAAAGGAAGATCACGTGCTTTAGAATTGTTAGAAATGCAACTTTAGTAGACAAAAGTGATAAAATGAAAAAAATTTTTAACAATATTTTTATTATCTTAACTTTTTTTAAATTATAAGGTGAGAACTAAGCCAAGTGTGAAGATTCAAAAAGAAGAAATCGGAAAAAAATAAACTGGAAAATCAATAAAATATTTGTCAAATGTTTCAGGGGAAGATTTTCAAAAGAAATGGATGCCAACCTTGATAGATATAGTATCAAAAACGGTTTCAGATAAAATTAAAAATATAAAAGAATTTGATGAAAAAGAAGGAACTGTAGAAGCAACAAAAATTAATGGAAAATGGAATATTATAATGAATAATTTAAAATAGAACATTTTAGAAAATTAATAAGATTGGAATTTTTTAACATAAAAATTAAAAATTTTTTGTAACAAAGGAAGGATTGAAATGGCAAAAATAATAGACACACATACACACATTTACGATGAGCAATTTGCAGAAGATTTTGATGTGGAATTGAAGTTGAATAAAATTTAATTTAAAAATTTAATATAAAAAAAGGAGTTTTATGAAAAAAATACTGATTTTATTTTTGGTTATTTTTTCGTTAAGTTTTTCATTTGAATTAAAAAAAGAAAATTTTAAAATTACGAAAAATAAGAGTTTAAAATTATCAGAAGAGGAAATGAAAAATCAAAGTGAAAAAGTTGTTGAAGTTTTTAATAAAGAAATTTCAGATAGGATAGAAAGTAAAAATAAGGGTATTGGATATTCGGAAAATGCTGATTTGGAAACAGGTGAAAAAAATTTTAAAGTGAATATGCCAAATGTTTTGATGAATAACAAAGTTTATGAAAAAACAATTTATAAAATTGAAAAAATTAATTTTATTTCAAAAAACAAAGTGGAAATAATTTATACTGAAAAATCTCCGAATATTTTTGAAATTATGTTCTCTGAAGAATTTAACAAAAAACTTGAAGATAAAGTTTCAAAAGAATTGGGATATAAATTGGATAAGGAAAAAATCAAAAAATTGTCCAATGAAGAAAAATTGAAAGCAAATGTAATAATTTTGTCTGAATCTCAAAATGAAATGATAAAAAGATTGGATAATAATGAATTTGAATATGAAACTGAAAAGAGAAAAATGATTTTGGAAAAAAATCAGAAAAAATGGGAATATAAAGATGAAGAAACATTAGAAAGCGATGGTTTTGATATTTTTGATTCTATGTTTGAAAATTTTGGAAAATAATGTGAATAAATTAGAAGAGGTATGAGTAAATGAAGAAGATATTAATATTATTTTTGCTAACAACAAGTCTTGGATTTTCTGTGAATTATAAGGTGGAAGTTAAGCCAAATGTGAAAATTCAAAAAGAAGAAATTGAGAAAAATAATGCAGGGATAGAAAAGGCTTTTGAAAAATTTGTGGAAAAACAGAAGGCTGAGGGTATTAGAGAGGCAGAATTAACTACACAAAGCAGTCAAAGACTTGGAATGGCGTTAACTGACGGGATGGCAAAACAGCTTGTTTATGATACGCAATATTCTATAAAAAAAATTGAATATATTTCAAGTGACATTGTTAATTTAGATCTTGAAATAAAGATTCCTGAATTAGATAGTAGAAACTTTAGTGAAGATGAAATGATGAGAGTAGTTTCTAAAAGGTTTAAAGAAAAAACTGGGAAACCAATAGAAATTTTAAAAACTACACCAAAGAAAAATATAAAACCTGAATGGGTTTCAACATTATTCCAACTAATGAGTGATTTTACAATAGAAAAAGTTAAGACTACAAAAATATTTACTTATCAAAATGCAACAATAAGTTTGAAAAAAGTAAATAAAGAATGGACATTTCATAGGATTGTAAAACAGTAAAATCAAAAAAATTAAATTTAGAAAGGAAATGAAGTTATTCTGAAATTTTGGAATAACTTTATCTTGTTAAAATGAGTAAAATAATTGATACGCATACACACATTTATGATAAACAGTTTGAAGAGGACTTCGATGATGTGATGAAAAGAATTGAGGATGAGCTGGAAGGGATTGTAAGCATTGGGTTTGATTTAGAAAGTTCACTTAAAAGCATTGAGCTTGCGAATAGATATTCGTTTGTGAATGCGGTGATTGGAGTTCATCCTGTGGATATAAAAAAATATAGTGATGAAGTGGAAAAAGAACTGGAAAGATTGGCATTGACTGAGAAAAAAGTTGTCGCAATTGGAGAAATTGGGCTGGATTATCACTGGATGGAAGATCCGAAGGATGTTCAGATTGCTGGATTTAGAAAGCAGATGGAACTTGCAGAAAGGGTAAAAAAACCAGTTGTTATCCATACAAGAGAGGCTTTGCAGGATACACTTGATGTTTTAAAGGATTATAAAAATGTTGGCGGAATTTTGCATTGTTATCCAGGTTCTTTAGAAGCGGCAAAGCCGTTTTTAGATAGGTATTACTTGGGAATTGGTGGTACTTTGACGTTTAAAAATAATAAAAAGACGAAGGAGCTTGTGAAGGAGTTGCCTTTGGAAAAAATTGTTCTGGAAACAGATTGTCCGTATTTGACACCTGTGCCTTTTCGAGGGAAAAGAAATGAGCCGATTTATACAAAATATGTAGCGGAAGAAGTTGCTGGAATCAAGGAAATTTCGGTAGAGCAAGTTATTAAAGTAACTACTGAAAATGCTAAGAAAATTTATGGAATATAATGGAATTTAGAAATAAAATAGGAGATAAAATGTGTATTGAAAAAGAAAATAAAGATTTTAAAAATCCAATAGAATATAAATTAGAAAAAAAAGATGGAAATGCACGTGCTGGAGTTATAAAAACACCACATGGAGAGATAAAAACACCAGTATTTATGCCAGTTGGTACACAGGCGACTGTAAAGGCGATGACTAGAGAGGAATTGGAAGAGATTAATTCTCAAATTATTTTAGGAAATACATATCATTTGTATTTACGTCCTGGAGATGAGCTGGTAAATGATTTTGGCGGTCTTCATAAATTTATGAGATGGGATAAGCCAATACTTACTGATAGTGGCGGATTTCAAGTATTTAGTCTTGGAGATTTGAGAAAGATAAAAGAGGAAGGGGTTCATTTTCGTTCGCATTTAGATGGATCAAAACATTTTTTATCGCCTGAAAAATCTATTTCGATTCAAAATAATCTAGGAAGTGATATTATGATGGTGCTGGATGAATGCCCGCCAGGACTGTCAACTCGTGAATATTTGATTCCGTCCATTGAAAGAACTACGAGATGGGCAAAGCGTTGTATTGAAGCAAATAGAAATAAGGATAAGCAAGGGCTTTTTGCAATTGTGCAAGGTGGAATTTATGAGGATTTACGGGATAAAAGTTTTGAGGAGCTGTATGAGCATGATTATGGGTTTGCTGGATATGCTTTAGGAGGACTTGCAGTAGGAGAGCCACGTGAGGATATGTATAGAATTTTAAAATATAGTACACCAAAACTGCCTGAAAATAAGCCACGTTATTTAATGGGAGTGGGAGAGCCTGTGGATATGCTTGAAGCTGTGGAACATGGAATTGATATGATGGATTGCGTTCAGCCTACAAGAATTGGTAGACACGGTACTGTATTTACGAAGTATGGACGTCTTGTTATAAAAAATGCGATTTATTCAAGAGATGACAGACCACTTGATGAAGGTTGTGACTGTTATGCCTGCAAAAATTATACGAGAGCGTATATAAGACATTTATTCAAGGCTGGAGAAATTTTGGGACAAAGGCTTGCAACATATCATAATTTGCATTTTTTGCTAAAACTTATGGATAATGCACGTGAGGCAATTATTGATGGAAGGTTTAAGGAATATAAGGAAGAAGTGCTGAAAAACTATGCCATGGGGAAAGAAAGTGAATGGATAAAGCCAAAGTCGATATAACAATTAGAAAATAAAATGCAATAAAAATGTGCTATTTATTTCATAACAAATATTTTTCATTCCAAATAAAAAATATAAGTTAAAAGTAAATAGCACAAACATAAAATACTACATTTCTTTAAATGTCAATGTTTTTCCATCATCTGTCATAAAAGTCAAACGATTATTATCTAATTTAATCTTTTTTGAATTTTGTAAAATATTCAAATATTGGTTTTCAAGTCTCATAAAGTTATCTGGACCTGCCATTTTTGTAGAGCCGATAGGTCCAACCATAATATTATCTGATGCCATTATGTAATTTGAAAAATAGTTGTTTACTCCTGAATCGCCATGTATTCTGTCTTCTGAAAAATTAAGAGTAATTCTTATTTTATTTGTTGTCAATATCTTTCTCATTTTTGTGTCAGAAATATCAATAAGTTTCCAGCTAGTATTCAATAATTTTTTTTTCAAATTTAAAAGAGAAAGTGAATCCTTGTCATTCTGATTAACTGTATTTGACTTTTTAAAAGTCCAAATATCGCCAGTCTTGTTAGTTAAAGTTAAAGTATCCTTGTTGTATTTAATCACAGGGTTGGATTGCAGAATATCAAAGAAATCCTGTTCGAGATTCATTAAATCTAGAGAACCTCCCATCAAAGTTGAAGTTACTGTGGCAGAAAGAGTAGAATTTCTGTTAATTTTATAATTTCCTGAATATTCATTGATTCCACCAAATCCATTAATCTTATTTTTTGAAAAATTAATAGTAACACTTGTATTTTCTGAAATATAAGAATTAAATCTATTTTTCTTAATTTGAGTTAACTTCCATGAAGTTTCATTTAAATTTGAAAGAGGAAGTGAATCGTTGTCTGTTTGATTAACTGTATCAGGATTTTTAAAAGTCCAAATCTCTCGCTTGTTAGTTAAAGTTAAAGTATCCTTGTTGTATTTAATCACAGGGTTGGATTGCAGAATATCAAAGAAATCCTGTTCGAGATTCATTAGATCTTGAGCACCTCCTGTTAAAGTTGAACTTACTGTGGCAGAAAGAGTAGAATTACTGTTTAATTTATAACTTCCTGAATATCCGTTAGTTCCTCCAAATCCGTTGATATTATATTTTAAGAAATTAATAGTAACATTTGCTTTTTCTGGAATACGGGAATTCCGTCCATTTTTCTTGATTTCTGTCAATTTCCATGAAGTTCCATTCAAATTAGTGCTAACAGAGTCTCTTTTTTTCACAGCCGCATTCAAAAAACCACAGCATAAAAGAAGCATTGTAAAAATTCCAACTAAAAAAAATCTTTTTTTCATTTTAAAAACCTCTTTTCATTATTTTTTCTCTTTTCCTTTGTTAATTCAATATTATCATATTATCATTAAAGAATTATGAGAATTTTAAAAATTATTTGGTTTTTATAAAATATTTTTATTCAGCTTGAAAATTTTTCAGTTACTTATATATATTTTTTCATTTTTATTATCTGATTCCAGTTTATTAGAAGTAATATAATTATGGAATAAAGAAAAAACCGCCACGAAAATAATTTGAAAGAGTAAAAAGCATAACAAATATTTCACTCACAACAACTCTAAAACTTACCCATTCTAAATCAACTAGTCTTGGAAAACATTTTGCAAAAAGCTGAAAATAGTTAAATTCGCTACGATATTCCTTGTAAAGCATATTTGTGACATCAAAAGTATTTATTATATAAACTATTGAAAATGTAACGATAAATAATGAAAAGGCATCAAAAAAAGAGAAATCATCAGCTTCAAATCTATTGAATCCATTTATTTTGTTTGAAAAAAACATATATCCAATATAAGATGCGATTGGAATGGAAATGCTAAAAATCAAGGAAATAAAATTTTTATTAAAATAAAAAGCGATGTAATATATTATAATTCCTATCAACGAAAATAGAATTGCACCTAACAATCCAAATAGGATTTGTTTAAATTTATAATTAAAATTCTGTATAAGTTTGTTCATTGAGTATAGTGTATTCCTTTCAAAAATTTTATTGTCATGGAAAAACCTTCAGGTTGTAGTCTCCTGCAGATTTTTGGAGGTATAAAATGGTAATTTGTCATCTGTTTGCTAAAGATCAGATACAATCTTGAGGAGGCGAACCTCAAAAAATATTATAACATAAAAAAATACCCCAATCAATAATAGATAAGAGTATTTTTCTCCCTGTTTAGTCTGATATGGACGAATTCAATTATTTTGCTAATTATAGCACAAATTTTTTATTTTTCAATCATATAATTTTTATTTTTTTATAAATTTATGATAAATCCAGTCAACTATAATAGCTATTGCATTATCCCCAGATACATTTGCCGCTGTTCCAAAGCTGTCCTGTGTTATGTAAAGAGCAATTAGAAGTGAAGCTAAAGGACTGTTTGCGGCAATTCCAACCATTCCTAGAAATGGAAGTGCTGACATTATTGCTCCTCCAGGTGCTCCAGGTGCGGCTACCATTGCAACTCCTAGAACTAGGATAAATGGGAAAACTTTTGTTACATCGTAAGCCATATTGTTCATCATAAGAACGGTAACAACACAGCTTGTTATTGTAATGATACTTCCTGCTAAATGGATTGTGGCACATAATGGCACTACAAATTCACGTATTTCAGGCGATGTTCCGTTTCGTTTTGCACATTCCAAATTTATTGGGATTGTTGCTGCTGAAGATTGTGTTCCAAGTGCTGTAAAATAGCCAGGAATCTGATTTTTCATACAAGTAAATGGATTTTTTCCTGAAAGTGCTCCAGCGAATACAAATAAAGCTGAAATATATAAAATGTGAAGAATTATCACACAAACAAAAACTTTTAAGAAAATAGAAAGCGTTGTAAACATTTGTCCGCTGTAAGTCATGTTCATAAATGTTCCAAAAATGTAGACTGGAAGTAGAGGAATAACCGATGTGCTCAGTAATTTTGTGATTATTTTTGAAAACTCACGAAAAAGGTTGTAGGTAGTTTGTCCTTCACCATTATTTCTAAGCCAGCTTATTGAAAGCCCCATTATAAAGGCAAAAACGATTGCTGAAGTTACATCAAACATTGGTGCGAGAGGAATTTCGAAATAAGCTGTTAAAAGATTTTTCTCAGGATGTTCTATTGCTGCAAAAGAGGTAAAATTAAGAATTTTTGGAAAAATATTAGTTGCCATAAGATAAGATAAACTTCCTGCCACAATTGTGGAAACATAAGCTATCAATGTAGTAATTCCCAGCAATTTTCCTGCTCCTTGACGTAAATCTGAAATTCCTGTCACAACAAATCCGATTATCATAAACGGAATAACAAAAGATAAATACTTGCTAAATAGCGACGAAAAAGTCACAAAAATCCTAATAACAGGACTTGGTAAAACTAACCCCAGTACTATACCAAGCGTTATTGCGATAATTAAACGTGGCACAAGCCCGATTTTTTTCATAAATTTTTCTCTCCTTATATATTTTTTGTATAACTAAAATAAATCCCGCAACCCAACCTCAATATTATCAATTAACATACGGTAGTAAAATTTACAGTAATTTGTACAAATGTAACAATACTGGGATTAATTATAATTCTTGTAATTTCCCCGCACTACTTCATCTTGTAAGATATTTTTTCCCTAATATCCAAAGGTTTATGTTCACCTTAATAATATCTACACCTAAAATTTATTTAAATTATATTTTTTTATTCTTCAATCAAATCAATAGTCCAGTTTGCCTGCTGTAATTTTGTATCAGTTTCACGAATTTCCTTAGACAATTTATCCAGCTGCTTCTGCTGTGCTGGAACATTGATTGTACTAAAAACTTTTATTTCCGTTGTCGAATAAAGATTTATCTTTTGGCTTGCAATTTCTATAAATTCACGCAGGATTCCTGCTTTTTGTGAAAGTGTGTCCTTTTTTGCAATTAATTCGACTAATGAAATTCCATCAATCTTTGAAAGAGTATTTGTTTTGTTTATTTTTATTATTAAATCATTTAATTGAGAAATTAAGCTGTCTAATTCAGTTAATAAATGTTGAGGATTTTCAGTAGGTTCTTCGTGTTCCTGAACTTTAGCATTATTGTTAAGTCTTGTTTTTAATTGTGCAATTCTTTTTTGAATATCTGCACGTAAAATAAGAGCTTCAGCAATTTTCAATCTATACACCTCCGATTTTTAATTTTTTAGTACTTAAAGTATAATAGAAAAATTAGAAAATGTAAAGGAAATTTTATATTTTTTATTGTTAAAAATTGTATGCAAGATATTTTTTTAACTTGCAAATATTTGTTGTAATGGTTACAAAATTATGATAAAATTAAAAAGGAAATTTTGAAAAACAAAATATTACTTACTAAAATGAAAAAATTAAATTAAAATATGCAAATGGAGGGAATTATGGAATTGTCAAAAGGTAAATTGCTGAATATTTATGAACGAATGCTCAGTATAAGAAATTTTGATTTGAAGGTAAATCAGCTTGTAAAAAGAGGAATGGTGCCTGGAATGACACATTTGTCAGTAGGAGAAGAAGCGGCGAATGTTGGTGCTATTGCGGCATTGAATGCTGATGATTTGATAACATCTAATCATAGAGGACATGGGCAGGTTATCGCTAAAGGGATTGACTTGAATGGGATGATGGCTGAAATTATGGGAAAGGCCACTGGAACTTGTAAAGGTAAAGGTGGTTCAATGCACATTGCCGATTTAGAAAGTGGAAACTTGGGAGCAAATGGAATTGTTGGTGGTGGACACGGAATGGCAGTTGGTGCGGCTTATACTCAAAAAGTAAAAAATACTGGAAAAATTGTAGTTTGTTTCTTTGGAGATGGAGCCACAAATGAAGGAAGTTTTCATGAGGCTATGAATTTGGCATCAGTATGGAATGTTCCTGTTATATTTTATTCAATTAATAACGGTTATGGAATCAGTACGTCAATTAATAAAGTTACAAAAGTGGAACATTTGTATAAAAGGGCTGCGGCTTATGGAATGCCAGGATATTTTATTGAAGATGGAAATGATGTTCTGTCAGTATATGAAACGTTTGAAAAGGCTGTGGAGCATGTAAGAGAAGGAAAAGGACCAGTCTTCATTGAAAGCATAACTTACAGATGGTTTGGACATTCTAGTTCAGATCCAGGAAAATATAGAACAAAAGAGGAAGTTGACGGATGGAAGTTAAAAGATCCTAACTTAAAATTTAGAAATTACTTGCTTGAAAATAATATTGCAACAGAGGAAGAATTAGTAGAACTTGAACAAAAATCGAAAAAACAGATTGAAGATGCAGTGGAATTTGCGAAAAATAGTCCAGAACCTACTTTGGAATCTGCATTTGAAGATATATTTGCAAATTAGAAAAGGAGATAAAGATGGAAACAAAGTTGATGTCTGTAAAAGAGGCAATTATTACAGCAATGTCGGAAGAGATGAGAAAAGATGAAAATGTATTTTTAATGGGAGAAGATGTAGGAATTTTTGGAGGAGATTTTGGAACATCGGTTGGAATGCTGGAAGAATTTGGACCAGAAAGAATAAAAGATATGCCAATTTCAGAATCTGCAATTTCTGGAGCTGCGATTGGTGCGGCAATGACAGGGCTTCGTCCAATAGTTGATGTAACATTCATGGATTTTATTGTTTATATGATGGATAACATTATAAATCAGGCGGCAAAAACTAGATATATGTTTGGTGGAAAAGGGCAAGTGCCTGTAACTTTCAGATGTGCGGCAGGTTCTGGAGTTGGATCGGCAGCACAGCATTCACAGTCACTTGAGTCTTGGTTTACTCACATTCCAGGAGTAAAAGTTGTTGCACCGGGGACACCTGCAGATGTAAAAGGGCTTTTAAAATCAGCAATTCGTGATAATAACCCAGTAATTTTCCTTGAATATAAAGCACAATACAATATGAAAGGTGAAGTTCCTACAGATCCTGAATTTATTATTCCGCTAGGAAAAGGAGAAATTAAAAAAGAAGGAAAAGATATTACAATTGTAACTTATGGAAGAATGCTGGAAAGAGTAATGAAGGCGGCGGAAATTGCAGAAAGTGAAGGGATTAGCGTAGAAGTGGTGGATCCTAGAACATTGATTCCGCTAGACAAGGAAATTATTTTGAATTCTGTTAAAAAAACAGGAAGAGTAATTTTAGTAAATGATGCTCACAAAACAAGTGGATTTATTGGAGAAATCTCTGCAATTATTTCAGAAAGTGACACATTTGACTATTTGGATCATCCAATTGTGAGGTTAGCTGGAGAAGATGTACCGATACCTTATAATCACGCTCTTGAAACAGCAATGGTTCCAAGCGTGGAAAAAATTGTAGAAGCAATTAGAAAAGTAAAAAATAAACAGTAAAGATAGTAAAAATAATATAAAAAAGAAAGGAAAAAGCTATGGAAAATAATGAGTTAAGAGCCACTCCTGCGGCACGTAAATTAGCACAGCAGATGGGACTTGATCTTTTTCTTGTAAAAGGCAGTGGAGCAAATGGACGTGTTCATAAGGAAGATGTGGAAACATTTAAATTTGAAAAGCACGTAAGAATATCGCCCCTTGCTAGAAAAATAGCATTAGATCATAACATTGAACTTGAAAATGTTGTTGGAACAGGGCATAATGGGAAAATAATGCGGGATGATATTTTGAAATTGATTGCTAAGCCACAGGAAACAGAAGACTTGGCAAGACATGAAAAGGCTGTTGTTGCAGAAGAAAAAGCAGTTGCACAGCAGGATATAGAAATCGTGCCAATGACGGCAATGAGAAAAGTTATTTCAAAACGTATGACAGAAAGTTACCTGACTGCACCTACATTTGCACTTAATTATGAAATTGACATGACGGAAACTATTGCACTTAGAAAAAAAATATTGGATACAATCTTGGAAAGTACAGGTAAAAAAATAACAATAACAGATATTATTTCGTTTGCAGTAATCAAGACTTTATTGAAGCACAAATTTGTAAATTCAAGTCTATCGGAAGACGGAACACAAATTATTCTGCATAATTATGTAAACTTAGCGATTGCAGTAGGATTTGATGGTGGACTTCTTGTACCTGTTGTAAAAGGTGCAGATAAAATGACACTTAGCGAATTAGTTGTTGAATCTAAGAAGATAGTGAAAAAAGCATTAGATATGAAGTTGACGCCTGATGAACAAAGTGGAAGTACATTTACAATCAGTAATCTTGGAATGTTTGGAGTGCAAAGCTTTAATCCAATAATAAATCAGCCAAATTCAGCAATCTTGGGAGTTTCTTCTACAGTTGAAAAGCCTGTTGTTGTAAATGGCGAAATTACAGTTCGTCCAATGATGACTTTAACACTTACAATTGATCACAGAGTGGTAGATGGACTTGCGGGAGCTAAATTTATGCAAGACTTGAAAAATGCTTTGGAAAATCCAATCGCTTTGTTAATTTAGTTTAACATAAAAAAATTAAAGTGGAACTTATGGAATTAGAAAATAAAAAACGTAAAATTATTTTAGTATAAGGAGTGAAATTAAATGGCTACTGAAGTGATAATGCCTAAAGCCGGAATTGATATGACGGAAGGGCAGATTATAAAATGGAATAAAAAAGAAGGGGAAAAAGTAGAAGCAGGGGAAATTTTACTTGAAATAATGACAGATAAGACAAGTATGGAACTGGAAGCAGAAGAATCAGGATACTTGATAAAAATAGTAAAAGGAGATGGAGAAACAGTACCTGTTACTGAAATTATCGGATATATCGGTGCAGAAGGAGAAGTGGCTCCAGAAGCAGGTTCAGCAAATTCAGCACCAGAAAATACAGCTTCTCAACCAGCACCAGAAAAAGCGGCTGCGGCTAGTGAACCTAAAAAAGAAAAAGCAGAAGATGAATTTGATATTGTTGTAATTGGTGGAGGACCTGCTGGATATGTAGCGGCAATCCGTGCAGCTCAACTTGGTGCAAAAGTGGCAGTTGTGGAAAAAAGTGAATTTGGTGGAACTTGCCTGAACAAAGGATGTATTCCTACAAAAACATTCCTTAAAAATGCTGAAATTATCGAAGGTATCGAAATGGCAAGTAAAAGAGGAATTATTTTGGAAAGTGAAAAATACACAATTGACATGCCAAAAGTTGTGCAGTTGAAAAATGAAATTGTTAAAACATTAACAAATGGTGTAAGAGGACTTCTAAAGAGTAATGAAATTAAAATGTATAATGGAATCGGGAAAATCAACAAGGATAAAGATGTCGTTGTAAATGGTGAAACTGTTTTACGAACTGATAAAATTATTTTGGCTGGTGGATCAAAAGTTAGTAAAATAAATATTCCTGGAATTGAAAGCAATAAAGTGCTTACAAGTGATGATATTTTAGATTTACAGCAAATACCTAAATCACTTACTGTAATTGGTGGAGGAGTTGTTGGAATCGAACTTGGACAAGTATTCTTATCATTTGGAAGTGAAGTTACAGTTGTAGAAATGATGGATAGAATTGTGCCAGGAGTAGACAGGGAATCATCAGCTGTGCTTAGAAAAGAACTTGAGAAAAAAGGAATGAAAATATTGACTTCTACACAAATTAAGGAAATTGTAGATGATGGACATAACTTAACAATTAAAGTTGATGGACACGATGACATCGTTGCTGAAAAAGCGCTATTGTCAATAGGAAGAGTACCTGACTTGGAAGCTGTTGGAGAGCTTGAACTGGAAATGGAAAAAGGTCGAATCAAAGTTGATAAATATATGGAAACAAGTATATTAGGAATTTATGCACCTGGAGATATAAATGGAATTAAGATGCTTGCTCATGCAGCATTTAGAATGGGAGAAGTTGCAGCTGAAAATGCGGTTCAAGGAAACCATAGAGAAATCAGACTTGAAACAACTCCATCGGCAATCTACACAGTGCCGGAAGTGGCAATGGTTGGATTAACAGAAGATGAGGCAAGAGAAAAATATGATATTAAAGTTGGTAAATTCCAATTTGCAGCAAATGGAAGGGCATTGGCATCTGGAGAAACAGCAGGATTTGCAAAAGTTATTACAGATAAGAAATATGGAGAAATTTTAGGAGTGCATATTGTAGGACCTTCAGCGGCAGAAATGATTAACGAGGCATCAGGACTTATGGCAATGGAAATTACAGTTGACGAAGTAATCAAGACAATTTACGCACACCCAACTTATTCAGAAGCTGTATTTGAAGCATGTGCAGACGCACTTGATGAAGCAATTCATTTACCTAAAAAGAGAAAATAAAAAGGTAAAAAATAAATTTTGAAAGGAATTTGCAAAATATGAAATATTATATTAATAATTCCAATGATCCAGCATTTAACATTGCTTTGGAAGAGTACTGCTTTAAGCAGTTACGTGATATTGATGAAATATTTTTGCTTTGGATAAATGAACCGACAATTGTTGTTGGCAAATATCAGAACACAATTGAAGAGATAAATACAGAATATACTCGTGAAAAAGGAATCCATGTTGTCCGTAGAATTTCTGGCGGAGGTGCAGTTTACCACGATTTAAACAATCTAAACTATACGATAATTTCCAATAAGCAAGAAGACAAGGAAGGCTTTAACTTTAAGGAATTTTCAAAGCCAATTATAGAAACTTTGGCAGAATTGGGCGTAAAAGCCGAATTTACAGGTAGAAATGACTTAGAAATAGATGGACAGAAATTTTGTGGAAATGCTCAAGCATATATAAAAGGGCGTGTAATGCACCATGGTTGTCTATTATTTGATGTAAATTTTGGAGAACTGGGAAATGCACTGAAAGTTTCAAAGGATAAAATTGAGTCAAAAGGCGTAAAATCAGTAAGAAGCCGTGTTACAAACATACTTCCTCATTTGAAACAGCCAATCACAGTAAACGAATTTGGTGAAAAAATAATGGAATATATGAAAAAACAGTATCCAGATATGAAAGAGTATGTTTTTAGCCAAGAAGAGCTGGATTACATTTCCAAGAGAGCTGAAATTAAGAGAAGCTGGGAATGGAATTACGGAGAGTCGCCAGAATTTAATATAACTAGAGGAAAGAGATTTGAAAATGGTAAAATCCAAATTTTTGCCACAGTAGAAAACTCTAGAATTAAAAATATCAAATTCTATGGAGATTTCTTTGGTAAAAATGAAGATTTGAGTGAAATTGAGAATTTATTGAAAGATACTAAATATACAAGGGAAGCTGTGAAAGAAAAATTGGAAACAGTTGATATTGGTGAATATTTTTCTAGGTTTACGGTGGATGAAGTTGTGGAAGTTATTGTGGAATAAACAGAAATTTTAATTGATAAATTTAGTATAAAATGATATACTAAATTAAAATAAAGTATTATAATAATTTGATAACCTTACATAAAATAAATGTAAGGTTTTTAAAATATATGTATAAAAAAATTAATTATGATATTTTTAGCGAATAGTTTTGCATTATAAACAATAAAGACTAAAAATATTACAACTGACATATTGCTAAAATTTTTTAAGTTTTGCGACAGAATGTGTGAAAGGAAGTATCAATGAAAACAATATCACTTTTTTGTGGTGCTGGGGGATTAGATTTAGGTTTTAAAAATGTTGGTTTTGATATAGTTTGGGCTAATGATTCTGATAAGTTTGCAGTCGAATCTTATAAAAAAAATGTAGGAGAACATGTTGTTCTCGGAGATATAACTGAAATCGATTTAAATTCCATACCATTAACAGAGGTTATAATCGGTGGATTTCCGTGTCAACCTTTTAGTATAATGGGTTCAGAATTAGGTTTTGGAGACACAAGAGGAACACTTTTTTTTAGAATATTAGAAATTATTAGAAATCAAAAACAAAGAGGTAATCTTCCTAAA
The DNA here is from genome assembly GCF_900104625.1 of Leptotrichia massiliensis. Lineage (NCBI taxonomy): Bacteria > Fusobacteriati > Fusobacteriota > Fusobacteriia > Fusobacteriales > Leptotrichiaceae > Leptotrichia > Leptotrichia massiliensis. The sequence continues at coordinate 1,417,615 of NZ_FNVZ01000005.1, read as the reverse complement.
GTTATTGTACTTGAAAATGTAAAAAGGTTACTTACTCATGATAAGGGAAATACTTTTAAAATTATAAAAAAATCACTTGAAGGCTTGGGATATAATATTTTTTATAAAGTCTTAAATACTGCTGACTATGGTATTCCACAAATAAGAAACAGAGTTTTTATAGTATGTTTCTTAGATAAAGAGATAAATTTTGAATTTCCAAAAGAAGTAAAATTAGATAAAACAATGCAAGATTTATTAGAAAAAAATGTAGATGAAAAGTATTTTTTATCAGAAAAAATAATTCCCACTATTCTTTCTTCGGGAACAAAAAATTATAAAGCAAAAACTGAAATTGATTTAAAAATTGCTAGACCTTTATGTTCAACAATGCATAAGATGCATCGTGCTTCACAAGATAACTATATCACAGATAACGGTAGGATTAGAAGATTAACTCCAAGAGAAGCAGCAAGGCTTCAAGGATTTCCTGAAAACTTTGAAATTATTGTTTCTGATACTCAAGCATATAGACAATTTGGAAATGCAGTTACAGTTACAGTTGCTGAAAAAGTTGCTCTTTCTATTAAGGAGGCGATAGATGTTTAAAATAAATTATAAGAGTGATTATATCGAATTAAAAGAAATTTTAAAAATTATAAATCAAGAATATAAAATGAAATATTCTGAGAAGAAAGAAAAAGAAAATATCTCTTTGCTTTGTCAAGAGTCGGAAGATGTTTATTTAAACAATCGTTCAAAAGAATACATTAATTTTTTAGAAGAAGATAATCAATTTAAAAAATTATTTGGAACTCTTGATTTAGAAAACAAAGATCATTATAATTTAGTAAAAAAATATTTTAATAGTTTTTGTAATTTAGAAAGAAAAAAAGAGAGAAAAAAAAATAATTTTATTGATTTATTCTGTGGAGCAGGTGGACTTTCACTTGGGTTTGTTCAAGAAGGATATAATGTTAATTTTGCTTGTGATTTTGAAAAAGCTTGTATTGAAACTTATTTATTTAATCATCCAAACACAAATAGTGAATATATCAAACTTGTTGATATTAAAGAAATTGAACACAATATTTTAAATTTTTTAAGTAATAAAGAAGTAAGTGTTGTTATAGGGGGTCCTCCTTGTCAAGGTTTTAGCATAGCAAATCAGCAAAGAGTCATTGATGATCCTAGAAATGAATTATATAAATCTTATGTAAATGTTGTTAGACAAGTGAAACCTAAATTTTTTGTTATGGAAAATGTAAAAGGTATGTTAAAAGTAGCGAATCAAGTTGTTGAAGATTTTGAGAATATCGGATATAAAGTTGTTTATAAAATATTAAATGCTAAAGATTTTGGAATTCCGCAAAATAGAGAACGACTAATATTTATTGGCAATAGAATCAATATTGAAAATAATAAGATTTTTGAAAAAATAGAGAAGAGTAGAATTTATAAAACTATAACATTACGAGAGGCTATATCTGATTTAAAAATTTTGGAAGCTTCGCGATTAAAAAATAAAACAAATATTATTTCTGAAAAAACTGGTGGAATTGTAATAAAAAATAAAAATTTCAATAACAATGATTACCTTAGTTCTATTAATTTAAATGAATTAAAGTCTATTGTAACATTTAATCATCAAGCTAGATACAATAACGATAGAGATATAGAGATTTTTTCAAGATTAAATCAAGGAGATAAATCAGATGATTCTAAAATAGCAGATATAATGCCTTATCAAAATAGAAGTCATATTTTTAAAGATAAATATTATAAACTTATTTACGATAATATTTGCAAAACAATAACAGCTCATATGAAATTTGATTGTAATATGTATATCCATCCAACACAAGCTAGAGGTCTTACTCCAAGGGAAGCTGCAAGAGTACAGTCGTATCCTGATGACTATGTTTTTAAAGGAACGTTTACAAAAACTTATATGCAAATAGGCAATTCAGTGCCTCCTTTATTAGGAAGAAAAATAGCTAGGGTTTTAAAAAAATATTTAAAGGAGGAGATTTAGATGAGTTTTAGTGATGTATTTAAAAGTATAAAGGATTTTCTTTTGAATCAAAATGGTATTGAAATTAAAGAAACTGATTATGACTCTCTTTTAGTAAAACAATTAAGTGGTAGCAATATACTAGGAGAGAAAGGAAAACAAACTCATATTGCAATAACAGGAGAATCAATGGAAATGTTTCCTTATATATATTCAAAAGAATTTATAGAACTTAATAATAAAGAAATGAAGAATTTTTTTGTTTTGAAAGCTCCTATGAAAATTTATCAGAAAAATTATAATTACTTTTCTGATATCAATAATATTGATTTTAATAATAAAGATTTTCTAGAAATAAATGTTTGTATTTATCCAAGAAACAAAGGTGATCAAGTTCAACTTTCAATGCTGTCACATGATTCAAAAGAATTTATAGAATATAGAAAATCAATAAAAACCAATGATTTTTTAGTAGTTTTAAAATATTCTAATAAACTTCAATATGATGTATTTGTAATTAAAAATAATGATGGCATGTCTTTTATTGATAAACATAATCTTTTTAAAATAAAAGACAATAAAAAAAAGACTGATATGACATTTATTTCAAAAGAAAATTTTTGTTTTAATGATTTAGAAAATATAAATTTGACAAAGAATATTAACAAACCCCACCAAAGAATATTCTTTGGTGCTCCTGGAACTGGAAAAAGTTATTTATTGAATGAAGATGCAAAAAAATATTTTGGAAATAATTATGAAAGAGTTACATTCCATCCAAACTATATGTATGGAAATTTTATAGGAACATTCAAGCCATTTCCTGTTAAATTGGAAAATGGAAAAGAAACTATAATGTATAAATATATACCTGGTGTACTATTACGTTTATTAATTAAAGCAATCAAAAATCCTGTTACAAACTATTTATTAATAATTGAAGAAATAAACAGGGCAAATACAGCAGCAGTTTTTGGTGACTTTTTTCAGTTATTAGATAGAAATGGTAATGGTGAAAGTGAGTATGGAATAGCTGTTTCTGAAGATTTAAAACTATATTTAGAAGAAGAGTTTGATAAAAATAACTTAACAGAAAATGAAAAAAGGTATTTAGGAGAAAAACTGGATAAAATCACATTACCTCCAAACTTTTATATATGGGCAACAATGAACAGTGCTGATCAAGGAGTTATGCCGTTAGACACAGCTTTTAAACGAAGATGGGAATTTGAATATACTGGAATTGATGATGCTTATAATAAAAGTAAAGATGAAAGTGGTAAATCTGAATTTGATGATTACAAATTTAGAGCTAATGGAAAAGAATTATCCAACTGGAATGATTTTAGAATAAAAATAAATGAAATTTTATCCAAATGTCATGTTTCAGAGGATAAATTAATAGGACCCTACTTTATTTCAAAATCAATATTGGCTAGTAAAGATATTGATAAAATAACTAATGCTATAAAAAATAAAGTTCTGATGTATCTTTATGAAGATGCTGGAAGACAGCATAGAAAGAGAATTTTTAAAGAAGGAAAATGGGAAACTTATTCTAAGTTATGCGAAGCTTTTGATGAAAATTGTGAAGAAATATTCAATGATAAAGTTGAATTGCCTGATAAAACACCAATAGAAGTAGGAGAAGAAATAATTAGAGGAACAAAAGAAGAAGAAAAAATTCAAGAAAATGAAACTGAAATAACTGAAAACACTGAATCTATTGATGAATAGAGGTAGTTTAGATGAAAGTAAAAAAAATTCAGGAATTAAAATTATATGATATTTCTAAATTACAATCTATATTTAATCTTACTGAAGATAAAACTAGAGAAGTTTTAAAAATATTAGCATATAAGAATATTGTCAGAAAAATTTCTAAGAACTTATCTGAAGTTGAATTAGAAGAATTAAATAATGGAGAATCTTTTAAAAATTTAGAAAAAGAATTTGAGGGAGACAAGTATAAATTTAAATTTGTTGGTATAATTACTGTAAAGGATATCTGTCTGATTATTTATCCAAAATATATTAAGGAATTTGATGAAAATTTTGATAGGGATAATAAGATAATAAAGCAGTTAATAGAAGTTATGAGAAAATATGAAAGCAAGGAGCAGAAACAATCCTTATCAAATGACAAAGAAAATAAAAATTATAACTTGCTGGCTTTAGCAATAGATTTGTATGATGATTATCACATTAATGGACTTTATAGTAATGAAAAAACAATAATAGAAGAAAATGGAGAAGGAGAAATTCTCTGGGAGAAAACTATAAATGAAAAAGGTGCTTATTTTGTAAATAATGTCCCATTCTATTTGGATGTTTTTTCTGTAAATAAAGAAACAAATGAAGAAGAAATTCTTAGGAGATTACATCGTTGCATAATAACAGAAAGCTACAATAAAATTAAGGAAATATTTGATATTCTCGATTATGAACCTATAAATATTTCAGATGATGAAATTGACTATTTTGGAGATAAGGATTATATTCAAGAAAAATTGAATCAGGAAATGAGCAGACAGTTTGTTGATAAAAAGCAGAAACAGTTAAATATGATGAAGAATTATCTATTGGAATCTGAAAATTCAAATGAAGATGAAGAAATAAAGTTTATTGGAACAACCAGTTTCAATTTAGTATGGGAAAAGGTATGTGCTGTTGTTCTGGAAAATTCCCTAGATAGAAAACTAAAGGATTTAGGATTAGGAACAACAAATCATACTGAAAACAAAACTTTGAAGGAAATAATAGCTAAACCTGAATGGAGTGTTATCAATTCTGAAAAGAAACATAAATCTGATAAGACTTTAATCCCTGATTTAGTTGTATACAATCAAGAAGATAAAAGCATTTCCATTTATGATGCGAAATATTACAATATTATGTTTACAGAAGAGGAATTAAGGGGCTATCCTGGAGTACAAGATGTATCTAAACAATATTTATATGAACTTGCATATAAGAATTTTATCCAAGAGAATGGTTTAAAAATGAAAGAAAATGCTTTTATAATGCCGACAGATAATGAAATTGAAGAAGAACTTGAAGAAATAGGAGAAATAAAATTTGAAATATTTAAAAGTATGGATTTACAAGATATAAAAGTAAAATTGGCATCTGCTACCAAAATGTATGAAAAATATTTAAAAAAATAAATATCAAAATATGAATTTAAGAAATTTTTGAAAAATATATTTAAATTTATAATTTGTTTTTTATGTAAAGAAAAAATACTTGACAATTTTTAAAAATTTTAGTATAATCATAACATACTTAAAATAATAAATTTTCAAGTTATTAAATAAATGGAGGTAAAATTTAATGTTAAAATTAAGATTAACTAGATTAGGAAGAAAGAAAGTTCCTTTTTATAGAATAGCAGCTATGGAAGCTTTATCAAGAAGAGATGGAAAAGCAGTTGCTTACTTAGGAACATTCAATCCACTTGCTGAAGAAGGAAAACAAGTAGTATTAAAAGAGGAAGAAATCTTAAGATACTTATCAAATGGAGCACAACCAACTGAAACTGTTAAAAGCATTTTGACAAAAGCAGGAATCTGGGAAAAATTTCAAGAAACTAAGAAAAAATAGTTATTTATAGAAAGACACTTTTATAGGTGTCTTTTTATTTAACCAATTAAACATAGAAAGTATGTAAAAATAACAACTTGCTTTTGATAAATATGTATAAAGATTATTTAATTCAAGATTTGAAACTTTAAACGGGAAATAGTATTGGTTATACATAATAAATATAGAAGATGCAGGAGAAATATTAAGAAGATTATGTGAATAAAATAGGGAGAAGGAAATGACATTACAGCAACTAAAATATGTAGTAACAGTCGCTGAAAAAGGGACATTAAGTGATGCTGCAAAAGAGCTGTTTGTTTCACAGCCGGCATTGACGAAAGCAATAAAAGAGCTGGAAGATGAGATGAATATAAGGATTTTTAACAGGACAAATAAAGGAGTAATTGTTTCACTTGAAGGAGATAGATTTCTGGGGTATGCTAGACAAGTTTTGGAACAGATGGATTTGTTGGAAGAAGAATATAAAAAAGGAAATAAGATAACTCGTAGATTTTCGGTATCAACTCAGCACTACTCGTTTGCAGTAAATGCTTTTGTAGATGTGATTAAGAAATTTGGCGAAAATAAGTATGATTTTACACTTAGGGAAACACAAACTAATGAAATTATTGAAGATGTAAGCAAGAGAAAAAGTGAAATTGGAATTTTATACACTTCAGGAGCAAATAAAACTGTAATTGAAAAAATGATAAAAAGAAATAACTTGAAATTTATTGAGCTATTTACTGCAAAGCCACATGTTTTCATTAGTTTTAATCATCCTTTAGCAAAAAAGGAAAGCATTAGTCTTGAAGATTTGAAGGAATATCCATATTTATCATTTGAGCAAGGAGATTATAATTCTTTTTATTTTTCAGAAGAAATATTGAGTACACTTGACAGGGATAAGAATATAAAGGTACGTGATAGAGCAACTTTATTTAATTTGGCAGTTGGGCTTAACGGATACACGGTAAGTACAGGAATAATTAGTAAAGAGCTAAATGGAGAAAATATTATCGCAAAACCGCTGGAAGTGGATGAATATATGAAAGTTGGAATTATAATGCAGAAAAATATTGAACTAAGTGTTTATGGGAAAGTTTATGTGGAGGCTTTGAAGGAACATTTGAAATATACAGAAATTCCATAAGATTAAAGAACATTGGCATAAATAAAAGTTATAATAAACTAAAAAATAAATGTATTTTACAGAAAGCATATATTTGTATATAATAACTTCATAAAATAATAACAAATAAGGGAGTTGATAATATGTGTACAATAAATGCACCTCATAGACACGATACTGTAGGAAGTTTTTTGAGAACTGAGAAACTGAAGAAAGCTAGAAATGATTTTGAAAAGGGAAAAATTGACAAGAAAGAATTGGAAAAAGTTGAGGATGAAGAAATTAGAAAAATTGTGGATAAGCAAATTGAATTAGGATATACAAGTGTTACAGATGGGGAATTTAGACGAAGTTACTGGCATTTGGACTTTTTCTGGGGATTCAATGGAATTGGGCATGTGCATGCTGATAAAGGTTATGAATTTAATGGTGTTGTTACTCGTGATGATACTGCGATTGTTACTGGAAAAATTGGTGGGGAAAATCATCCGTTTGTGAAACATTATACATTTTTGCGAGATTTAGTAAAAGATAAAAAAGGTGTGGAAGCTAGATTTACGATACCTGCTCCAGCACAATTTTATGCAGAATTAGTAAGGGAAGATAAGCATGTGGCCGCACTTCTTAAAGTTTATCCTGATTTTATAGGATTGGAAGACGATATTGTCAGTGCCTACAAAACTGTTATAAATGACTTGTATAACGAAGGACTTAGAACTTTGCAAATTGATGACTGTACTTGGGGTTGTCTTGTAGACGATGACTTTATTGCTTCATTTATTGAAAAAAGTGATAGGGATAAAGAAATTATCAGGCAAGAATTTGCAGAAAAATTTCTAAATATAAATAACAGGGTATTTCAAAATAATCCAGAAAATTTGGTAATTAATACGCATGTTTGCCGTGGAAATTATGCTTCTACCTGGTTTGGGAAAGGCGGATACGATAAAATTGCAGATGAGCTTTTTGGGAAAGAAGATGTAAATGCCTATTATTTGGAATTTGATACAGAAAGAGCAGGTACTTTTGAATCGCTTGCAAAAGTTTCTGGAGATAAAAAAGTTGTTTTGGGATTAATAACTTCTAAAAATCCAACATTGGAGGAAAAGGAAAGTGTAATTGCACGTATAAAAGAGGCTTCAAAATATGTGCCACTCGACAGGCTTTATTTGAGTCCACAGTGTGGATTTGCTTCAACAGAGGAAGGAAATAGGCTTACAGAAGAAGAGCAATGGGCAAAACTTAGATTTATTAAGGAAATTTCAGATGAAGTATGGGGAGAAAATTAATAATAATTTGATTTATATTTCTAAAAGTGTGTTGTTTATCACACTTTTTTTTATGAAAATATGTTAAAATAGGTTTGAGAATCAAAATATAATTGAACTTTTTTATGTTATAGTAAAACTGCTTTAAAACTAAACTCAAAAGGCTATGACTATTTTACTCAAACCCTAAATCTATATAATTTTAGTAGTTTAATTTTAAATAGGTTTGAGTATAAATTAACAAAATTAAATATTTCTAAGAATTGAGAAAAATAGCTATAATTTAAAAATTTGGCATAAAATGTTATTAGTGCATATTAATATAAAATTTGGTTTTAAAATTTTAACAAAGAAGTTTTATTTGGCTGAAAAAAGATTATAAAAAATAGAAGGTGGTTATTATGGCACAGGATATGAAAAATTATCTAAAATTAGATCTTGAGAAAATTGAGAAAATGACTCAAATAAAAAAAGATTATATTGAAGGGAAGACTGATTTTGAGACTACTAAAAAATTAATAAAAGAGAATTTTGACAAAATGACTGCAAGCGAATTTGCTTATTCAGAGCAAAAAATTAAAGAACTTGGCTTTGATGACAATACGGTTCATGACAAGATGAATGATGTTTTGGGACTTTTTGAGGATATTATTGTGAAGGATGAATTTAACTTGCCTGAGGGGCATCCAATAAATACGTATATTTTGGAAAATGAAGCGGCTAGAAAGCTGATTGCGGAAATGAAAGAAGAGTTTGGGAAAAAGTTTATAAAGAACAGATGGCTTGAACTTTATGAAAAATTATCTCAATTTAATCCTACCCATCTTGCAAGAAAACAGCATCAATTATTTTCAATATTAGAGAAAAAAGGGTTTGATCGTCCATCAAGAATAATGTGGAGCTTTGATAATAACGTGAGAGATAGCATAAGTGAAGCATATAAATTACTTGAAAATGACAAAATTGAAGAATTTTTGGAAAAACAGGAAAATGTATGGGAATTGACGCTTGATATTATGCATAAGGAAGAAGAAGTGCTTTTTCCAACTTCGATGAAAATGATTAGTGAAGAAGAATTTAAGCAAATGCGTGCAGGAGATGATGAAATTGGATATTTCCTGATTGATAAACCAACTGGATTTTATCCTGAAAACATAGAAAAACAAGATAACAATAGTAATCAGTCTATAAAAGAGGAAACTGTAAAATCAGAAACTGATGTTCAGAATAATCAAAATGCTGGAAATTTTATGAATGACCTTGCAAGTCTTATGGCAAAATATAATATGGGAAGCCAAAATAGTGAAAATGAAGTTTTTGATGTGAAGCAGGGGAAATTAACGCTTGAACAGATTAATCTTATTTTTCAGCATATGCCTGTGGACTTGTCTTTTGTGGATGAAAATGAAATTGTGAAATTCTATACGGATACTAAACATAGGGTTTTCCCAAGAAGTGCAGGAGTTATTGGGCGTGATGTTAAAAACTGCCATCCAAGAGAAAGCGTCAGTTCCGTACTTGAAATAATAGACGCTTTTAGAAAAGGGGAACAGGATGAGATTGACTTCTGGCTGGAAATGCGTGGTAAATTTATTTACATCTATTATGTTGCTGTAAGAGATGAAAACGGTGTCTTTAAAGGTGTTCTAGAAATGATGCAGGATGTTACGAAAATTAGAAGTCTAACAGGGGAAAGAAGACTTGTAACATGGGAAAATAAAGGCAAAGATGAGAAAAAAGAAGAAACAGGAGAAGTATTTACAAGCAAGTATAATTTGACTGGAAAAACTGTAATAGGAGATATTGTTAAAAAATATCCTTATATCAGGGAATATATGCCATTAATTTCTCCAGAATACAAAAAACTTTTAGATCCTATTCAGTATATGATGATGTCTAAAATAGCGACTCTTCAAATGATTGCAATGCGTGGGGAATTGGAACTTGATTATTTGATTATGATGATTGAGGCTAAAATTGATGAGGAAGAGAATAAATAATTTTAAAATTTATTAAAGATAGATAGAAAAAAGTATCTGTTTGACAATATCATTCGGATACTTTTTTGATTTCTTTCAACATATGTATTATCTCACAACATTTCTAAGAAATTTCTTTTAATAAAAAAGGGACTCAATTTAAGAGTTTCCCTTTAATTGTAATTATTTATGCAGATAATAAAAATCAGTCTTTTACGTATATTTTCTTTACTCTTCCTGTATAAACTATATGAGGATCTTCCTTTGTGTATAGTTTTTCAGGTATGCTCTTATCTATGAAGTTTTCAGGTTTTATATCATCTATATATAATTTTTCAGCTACAATAACTAATTTTGCTTCTTCAAATGCAGGAACACCATCTAAGAATATTGGATTAAATCCAACTTCTGCAATTTTGTCTACATCTCTTCCTGATTTGAGTCCAAGTACGTGAAGTTCCTTTTTATAACCATTAAAAAAACTTAAAGAAAAACAATTTTGCTCGTCTACAAATTTTTTAGTATATCTTGTAGGTCTTATATAAACTGAAATAACAGGACCTCGCCAAAGATAGCCCATCATTCCCCACGTGACAGTCATTGTATTTATCCCATTCTCATCTCCCGCCGTGACAAGACTCCAGTCTTTACCTGTACTTGTGAATGGATTTAAATTAAAATCCTGAATTTTTATTTCGTGAAATCCCATTTCTAACACCTCCGTAATTTTTTTATAGATTTTTAAGGTATTTTTATTATAACATATTTTTTTAAAAAGTAAATATTGACACAAATAATATTTTGTAGTAAAATATTTTTATAATCAAAGTATTTTTGGAGAAAAAATTAACTAAAATTAAAGAATTTAATACACAGGAATGAGGAGGAAAACATGTTAAAAAAATTAGCAATTTTAAGTCTTATTGTAGTTGGAATGATGGCATTTGGAGATGATAATGACACATTTAATGTAAAATTGGAAGAATCGGTAGTAACAGTCACGGGATTTGATGATGTGCAGAGCAATCAAATTAAGAATACTACAATTGTAACGGCTCAAGATATACACGATAAAGGGTATAACACTATAGAAGAGATATTGAAACGTACACCAGGTATAAATTTTGTTAATAATGAGTTTGGATATATTGTGGATGTAAGAGGGCAAGGAGTTCAAGGAGCTGCTAAAAATGTAAAAGTTCTTGTGGATGGTTCGCCTTTAAACATACTTGATATGTCACATGCGATTCTACCTCTAAATTCGGTTTCAGTGGAAGATATTCAGAAAATAGAAATTATTAACGGTGGAGGAACTGTGCTTTATGGCGGAGGAACTGCTGGTGGAGTAATTAACATCATTACAAAAAAAGGACAGGAAGAAGCTGTAAAAAATAAAGTTTATTATCAAAACAGTTCATTCGATACAAATAAATTTGGATTTGGGACAAGCATAAAATTTGCGGATAATTTCTTGTTAGATTTAGAATACGAAAATATTAATGGAAATGGGTATAGACGTGGAGATAAAAGAGATGGCGAAAATCTAAGAGGTGGATTTACATATAATATAAGTGATAATCAGACATTAAGATTTAAAGCCACAAGATACAAGGAAGAATCAAAAGAATCTAACGGCATAACTAAAGCCCAATTAAATAAAGATAGAAAACAGGCAGGAACAACTTTGACAGAATCTGATTTAGATAGAACAGAATATAGCTTAAACTATGAAATCAAACCTACCGATAATTTGACTTTCTCGTTATTAGGATATAATCAAAAAACAATTAGAAACTATGACCAAAAAGCACCTATGGATAGAGGAACAACTTATAAAATAGATGGATTTTTTAAAGACAAAAAAAATGGAATTGATTTAAAAGGAAAATACAACTATAACTTAGGAGAAGTAATTTTTGGATATGGATATATAAAAAATAACTCAAGTAGAAGTGCTGTTCACGATTTGTATATGGGAAGTAGAAAATTAGCTACAATATCAGATACAGATATTAATTTACAAAAAAATACACATTCAATATTTTTGCAAGATAGACATTTATTCACAAGCAAATTGGATGGTATATTAGGTTATAGATACGAGCATGCAGATTATTCTATTTATAGAAATGATAGAATAAATATTATAGATATAAAATCTAAAAAGAACAACAGTGCTTACGAAGCAGGATTAAACTTTAAATATTCTGACACAGGAAATATTTATGCAAAATATGAAAGAGGCTACAGATCACCAAGTCCAACAGAAATGGTAGATAAATCATCAAGATATGGATATGTATTAAATAATTTAAAATCTGAAAAATATGATACTTATGAAATCGGTATTAAAGATATGATTGGACCATCGTTTGTGAGCCTGACAGGATTTTACACTAAGAAAAATGATGAAATTCTTATAAATATGGTGGGACATGGAGTAAGTTGGACATATAAAAACTTGCAGGAAACAGAAAGAAAAGGAGTAGAGTTGTTTGCAGAACAATATTTTGGATCATTTAGAGTAAATGAATCAGTTTCTTATGTGGATGCTAAAATTAGCAAAGGTACAGACAAAAATAAAAAAATTCCTTATGTATCAAAAACAAAAGCAACTTTAGGAGCAAATTATGAAATCTTGAAAGGATTAAACCTAACAGCTGACCTTAATTATTTCTCAAACTCTGTGGATGATAATTATGAAAAAATAAAAGGTTATTCTACAACAGATTTAGGGGTAAATTATGCTCATAGAACAGGGTTAGGTGTACAAGCAGGAGTTAAAAATGTATTTGACAAAAAATACTATAAATATAAAAACGGAAATAGTTACATTCCTGAAGCTGAAAGAACATATTATGTTGGTGTAAGTTACAACTTCTAAAAATAATTTTAAATATGGAAAGTGGCAGTCAAGCAATCGTTATAAAGTTGTTTGGCTGTATTTTATAAATAAATAAAATTGTTAATTTTTATAAGATACAGTTGTTAATAAATATTTTTTCAATAATTTTTATATTTTTTCTTTTTTTATGTGTAAAGGGGATCAATCGCCATCTCCTTTTATTTCGCGATATTAGTTATTTCAATTTCTTTAAATTATAACATCTGAAGATTTTGGCGAAAGTGCTACGCACTAATCCCAGCTTGTCTAAGCATTTTTTTGAAATATTCCCAAATTTTATTTGGGAAAGTAGTCTAAACATTTATTGTTTGGATAAACCTGAATTACTATGAAAACTAAACTCGCTGATGCTCACTTTTGTAAATAAAGATTAGAACAACTCTATAAAATATATTTACTATGAAGGTTCTGGCGAAAGAAACACATAAATGTGTTTAGTCGTTTTCATTTCAAAAAAATCACGACGATTTTAGTTTAATTACAACAGTTATTTTAATAAAAAATCCTTAAGCAAGATTGTAAAAAAATGGAATTAATAGTCTTAAATAAAAAAAGATTAATGTAAATTAAGAAAAAATATTAATAAATGTAGATAAGGAATAAAAGATGGAAATTGAAAGTAGAAAAGTAAAATATAAAAAGCGTGATAGTAATATGTGGAAAATGTATTCTGGAATAACAATTTTTATAATTATAGTGGCATTTTTGTCTTTGAAAATAGGAACTGTGAATATTTCGGCAAAAGATATATTTAGAAGTTTTTTAGGCGGGAAAATGAGGGATGAATCTATAAAATCGATAATATTTAATGTGAGGTTGCCGAGAATTATTATGGCGGTGCTGATAGGAATGTTGCTGGCTAGTTCAGGGGCGGTTGTGCAGTCGGTTTTTCAGAATCCGTTGGCGGATCCTTATATAATTGGTATTTCGGCTAGTGCTACGCTTGGAGCGGTTATTGCGTATGTCCTTAATTTTCCTGATGTTATGTATGGAATTTGTGGATTTATTGTATCGGTTATCGTGGCGTTGATAATTTTTAGGATTTCGAGAAGCAGGACTAGGACGGATGTGGCTGTACTTTTAATTGTTGGGATTGCGATTTCGTCTTTTTTAGGGGCATTTACGTCGTTCAGTATGTATCTGATTGGGCAGGATTCCTTTAGAATAGTAACGTGGATGATGGGATATATGGGAAGTGCTTCTTGGTTGAAAATTGGAGTTCTTATGATACCGCTTGTAGTTTCTGTCGTTTATTTTTATTTAAAAAGATATGAGATGGATTTGCTGATGAGTGGGGATGAAGAGGCACATTCGCTTGGAGTGAACGTTGATGGGCTGAAAAAAAATTTATTGATTGTTTCGGCACTGATTGTCGGATTTTCTGTGGCATTTACTGGAATGATAGGATTTGTTGGGCTTATTGCACCGCATACGGTAAGGCTTATACTAAAAAGTGGAAGTAATACTAGGCTGCTTCCTTTAGCAACATTGGGTGGAGGACTGTTTTTGCTGATTTGTGATACGATTGGACGTACAATTTTAGCACCAACAGAAATTCCGATAGGAGTGGTAACTTCATTTTTTGGAGCACCATTTTTTCTATATTTGGCGATAAGAAGGAAAAAAGGTGGATAGGATGAGTAGTGGAAATAATAATTCAGAAATTTCGATAAAAAATGTAAGTTTTAGCTATGATAATTCCCAAAAAAAGATAATTGATGGATTAAATATAAATATAAAAAAAGGTGAATTTGTTGGGATTCTTGGTGCAAATGGGAGTGGGAAATCGACACTTTTGAAAATGATTTTGAAATATTTTCCGATAGAAACTGGGAATATTGAGATTTCTGATAAAAATATCAGTTTGTATAGTTCTAAGGAAATGGCAAAAATAATAAGTTTTGTTCCTCAAAAGTCGGCTTTGAATATGCCGATAAGTGTAATCGAAATGATTTATATGGGACGTACGCCACATATTAAGAATAAGTGGATTGGTTTTGATAAGGAAGATGAGCGGAAGGTAAATGAGATTTTGGAAAAGTTGCGACTTGAAAAATTTAGGGACAGATCGATTTTTTCACTTTCGGGTGGAGAATTTCAGCGTGTTCTGCTGGCAAGGGCATTGGTGCAGGAAACGAGGATTATTTTACTGGATGAGCCGACTTCTGCATTGGATATGAATTATGCTCTTGAAATTATGAAGCTTACATCGGATTTTGTGAAGGAGAAAAAGATTACAGCTGTTATGGTTTTACATGATTTGAATCTGGCTTCAATGTATTGTGATAATGTGATGTTTTTAAAAGATGGAAAAATTGCATATTCAGGGAGTCCAAAGGAGCTTTACAAAAAGGAGATTTTTTCTGAAATTTATGGATTTGAATGTGAAATTGTGGAAAATAGCGGATTTTTGTATGTAATACCTAAAAAAATTTAATAGGAAAGGATTGGAAAAATGAAAAAAATAATAAGAAATTCTTTTTATTTGGCATTGCTGATTATTTCAATGTTTATAATTTCTTGTGCAAAGAAAAATGATGAAAATGCTAAAAAGGGGGAAAATAAAAAATATAATAGGATTGTTGTGCTGGATCCTGCGACTGTTGAAATGATTTATATGCTTGGAGCAGAAGATAAAATCGTGGGAGTTGCTAATTTGGAGCGTTCAAAGGTATGGCCTGAAGAAAAGGTCGCAAAACTTGAGAGTGTGGGAACTTTTATAAAGCCGTCGCTTGAAAGAATAATTACCTTAAAGCCTGATTTGGTTATAACGTCAGCTCTTACAGATGACAACCTTAATAATGGGCTTAAATCAAATAACATTGAAGCAAAAAGAATTCAGGCAAATTCGATAGAAGAAATATTTACCAATTTTATGGAAGTAGCAAAAATGCTGGGGAAAGAAAATGAAGCAAATAAAATAATTGCTGAAAAAAGAGTAAAGCTGGAAGAAATTAAAAAGATGGCAACGATCAATAAAAAAGGGCTGTTTGTTATGTCAGCT
The DNA here is from genome assembly GCF_900104625.1 of Leptotrichia massiliensis. Lineage (NCBI taxonomy): Bacteria > Fusobacteriati > Fusobacteriota > Fusobacteriia > Fusobacteriales > Leptotrichiaceae > Leptotrichia > Leptotrichia massiliensis. The sequence goes on along the minus strand of NZ_FNVZ01000005.1, from coordinate 1,401,749 downwards.
TCACCGCTTATGGTATTTGGAAACGATAATTTACCAAATGATATAATGAAATTGTTGAATATTAAGAATATCGCAGAAAATCAGAAGGGGAGAAATCCAATTGTAACGCCTGAATTTATAATAAAGGAAAATCCAGACATGATAATTACATTATTACCAAATCCATCTCAAATTGTGGCTACAAATCCACAGTTAAAAAATGTGAATGCAATAAAAAACAGCAAATTTATTGTTGTAAATTCATCACAAATTTTAAGAGGTTCGCCAAGAACTATTGATCAGATTGAAGAAATTGCAAAAGCAGTTACAAAGTAATACTTTGAGGAAAATTTGTTAAATCAAAATAGAAGGAGTGAAAAAATGGATATAAGCATAGAAAGAATTTTGGATCACATGAACAATGATCATGGGGATGTTTTGCCTTTGTATGTAAGGCATTTTTGCAAGAGAGAAGATGTGAAGGAAGCAAAGTTGATTGATGTGAATGAAGAGGGGATGACTTTGCTTGTGAACGGCAATGAGAGAGTTCGGATTAAATTTACGAAAAAAATTGATTTTAAAGGAATCCATCTGGAAATGATAAAGATGGCAAAAATTGCGAGAAAAGCTTTGAATGTGCCTGGACCCGAACATTACAAGGACAAGGGGCACCAGGAAGAGGAAAAAATGAAAATGGAAATAAGTGATTTTATTGGAAACTTTAAATCGGTTATAATTGGAACTGTATCAGAAGAAGGAGAGCCGAATGCAAGTTATGCACCATTTTTTAAGTATCATGGGGACAGTTATATGTATATTAATCAAACAGAAGTCTATTTTGAAAATTTTAAGAAAAATGGGAAAGCAAGTTTGCTGTTTATTCAGGATGAAGGACAGGCAATGGTTCCATCAATGAGACAAAGAGTTACATACAATGTAGAAATTCAGTTTTTAGAAAAAAATGATTACTATAACGAAATTTTGGACAAATTTCAGAAAAATGACTTTTCAATACAAATGACTAGAAATGTGCCAGTTTTTCACTTGGTAAGGGCAAAATTGGTAAGCGGAAGATATGTGAAAGGACCTAGACAGGCTTTTGACATTACAAAGGATAGAAGAGTTGTGGAAGTTATGTTGGGAGCGTCTGAAAACAACTGAAAAGAAATGCCTAAGGAAATGCAAAAAGGTAAAATTTCAGAGCCAAATTTGGAGGAACAGGGAATTTTCCCAAAAAGATTTAAGTCACATAATGATTCGGCGGGAATTGTATCGGATTATTTCAGGAAAAATAAGAAATTTGGAACAGAAGCAGAACTGCTGGAAAGAATGCAGAAACCTGCGGAAAATGAACTTGGAACAATTTATGTCCATACTCCATACTGCGATAAAATCTGTTCATTTTGCAATTTGAACCGAAAGCAGATTGATAATGATTTGGAAGATTACACAAATTTTCTTGTTTCAGAATTTGAAAAATACGGAAAAACACCTTATATGAAAAGCAAAAAAATAAATGTAATTTTCTTTGGCGGTGGAACGCCGACTATTTATAAGGAACATCAGCTGGAACGAATTTTAAAGGCTATAAATGATAACTTTACGTTAACAGACGACTGTGAATTTACATTTGAAACAACATTGCATAACTTGAATCCAAAGAAAATAAAAATTCTGGAAAAAGGCGGAGTAAATCGGCTAAGTGTTGGAATTCAAACTTTTTCTGATAGAGGAAGGAATATTCTGAACAGGACTTTTTCAAAGGAGGAAACGGTAAAAAGATTGAGAAATCTTAAAGAGAGTTTTAGTGGAATGGTTTGTACTGATATAATTTACAATTATCCCGATGAAACAGTTGAGGAAGTGCTGGAAGATGCGAGAATCGTGAAGGAGCTCAAAATTGACAGCACAAGTTTTTATTCGCTTATGATTTACGAAGGCTCTCAAATGTCTAAGGATATACGAAATAACACGCTGGAGCTGAATTATGAACTGGAAAAAGACTTTGAACTGCATGACGCTTTTCTTAAAAGCATGCTTGAAAGCGGAGAATATGAAGTGATGGAGCATACAAAAATTGTCAGAAAAGGAAGGGATGAGTATAGATATATAAGAAATACACATCAAGGGAAGGATATTCTGCCGATTGGAGTAGGTGCAGGCGGGAAAATTGATAATTTTGAAATTTTTAGATTAAGTCAGGACAAGGCATTTTATGCGATTTCTTCAGATGAAAATGAAATGAAGATGAAACGAATAAGTGGACTTTTACAGTATCCGAAAGTTTATTTTGACAAATTAAAAGAATATGTTTCCGATGAAATGTTTAATGAAATTTATAAGATTTTTGAAAATTTTGAAAAAAAAGGATACTTGAAAATTCATGAAACTCACACAGAGCTCATGCCAGAAGGAATTTTCTGGGGAAACAACATAAGTGCAACAATATTAAAAAAATGTTTAGGAGGTGCAAAGGATGTCAAGTCTAGTAGTCTTTTCCACATCAACAGGAAACACAAGAAAAATAGCTGATGCCATTTTTTCAGCCTTAAAGGATTCAGATAAAAAAATAGTGGATGTAAACGAAATAAACACTGTAAATATGAATGAATTTGAGAAAATTATTATTGGTGGCTGGATTGACAAAGGCGAGATTGATGAAAAATCCAAAGAGTTTTTGACTAATCTAAAAAATAAAAAACTTGGACTTTTTCTAACAATGGGCGGAAATCCCGAAACAGACAGAGCCAAAAAATGCGTACAAAAGGTTAGAGAATTGCTGGAAAAAAATGGAAACATTGTAGAAAAAATATTTGTATGTCAAGGGGCGATTGATCCCAATTTAATAAATAAATTTCGAGAAATGACAAAACAAGGTATAGCAGGGCCTTTTGCAGTTACTCCAGAAAGAGAAGCCAGATGGGCAGAAGCGGCAAAACATCCAGACGAAAAGGATATTGAAAATGCTAAGAGAATATTTGAAGGATTGTAGAATTAAGAATAAAAAAAGGGGACAAATTATGAAAATAATATATATAATTATAGGATTAATTGCAACAGGATTAGGATTTATAGGAGCTTTTTTGCCAGGATTGCCTACAGTGCCATTTTTATTGTTAGCTAGCTTCTGCTTTGCAAAAGGCTCAAGGCGATTTGACAGATGGTTCAAATCAACAAAGCTGTATAAAAACCATCTGGAAGACTTTCAAAAAAACAGAAGTATGAGTTTAAAGGCCAAAATAGGAATATTACTTTTTTCAAGCGGAATGATGCTATTTCCAATAATTAAATTTAATAATCCTTATGTAAGAGGTACATTTGTTTTGCTGGAAGTTTTTAAATATTACTATTTTATTTTTAAAATAAAAACAATGAAATAATTTTTTCTAGGTTTTATTTTAAATTTTTTGATTAATGAATATTTTTTGTTTTATATTTTCTAATTTCTTTTAATGTAAGAGTATCAGACGCCATGGACTTAGAACCCTGCTTGACGAAATTTTACTTTATTTTTGTTTTAATTAAACCAACTAAACTAAAATTGAAATTCAGGAAGTAAGGAGATGCAAGGGAAAGCCACTTATTTCCTTCACTTAAAATAAATTGAAAAAAGTAAGATTTAAGAAAAAACAATTAACTAAAAAAACTTAAAATAAAACTTGCAAATAAAGACTATTTACTTGAATATTTAATGAATAAATTTTTTTAAAATATGATATAATAACAAAAAAATTAGTAAATAAAAAATGAGGAAAATAAAGAAATGAAAAATTATTTAAAGGGGATAAATCAAAGACTTGGAAATATTTTTGTGAATATTCGGACTTTGGAGGAATTGGAAAAAAAGACCAAAAGTGTGGTAAATGAAGAGGAGAATGTATTTGAGTACAATCAGAATGTTAAAAAAGTTAATGATTTTATAAAAAAGGGAGAATTTAAAAGGGCGAGAAGTGTTTTGGAAGAGATGAAGGGGCTTCATCGGATGGGGTATTATGAGCTTGGGAAGTATTATTATTTTTGTGAGAGGGATTTGAGCAAGGCAGAGAGCAATTTGTATATTGCTTTTGAAAATGGGATTGTAAAGGCTGGATATTATCTAGGTCTGTTAGAGGAAAAGAGCGGAAATATAAACTTGGCTAGAAACTGGTATGTTACCAGTTTTAATTTTTCTGAGGAGTCTGTTATGAAGCTATTTTATTTTGCCATTAGAGAACAGAATTTCTGGGCAATAGATGGATATTTTTATTATTTGCTGCAATACGGCGAGAGTGCTAAAAATCTGTATGAATTTGCCAAATATTATTTTTGGAGAAATGATGCTGAAAAAATAAAGGAAATTCAGAATAAACTGCTGAATGAAAGCCAAATTTTGTATTTAACAAAAGAAATTTTATACAATGTTGAATGTATGCTTGGAGATGAAAAGAGCAGGGAATATATAAAGTTTGTGGAAAACGCTAAAAATCTTGAGAAATTAGGGGAAATAGAAAAAGCAGAAAAATTTTATAAAAAATCAATTGAATATAGTGAATATGGGAATGTAGAACTGGCTAAATATTATGGAAAATTTGCAGAATTTGATAAATATGAAAAACTAAAAAGGATTTTTAAAAATAATTTTCTGAAACAAATACGATCAGAAACATCTTATCAGCTTGGAAAGTACAGTGAACACGAAAACAATCTTTACGATGCGATAAAATGGTACGAAATATCTTCAAAAAATGACAATTATAAATCTTTCTATAAACTTTCAAAACTGCAAAGTCAAAAATTTTCTGAAACAGAAACAAATTTACAGAATAACTATTTTAAATATTTAAAAAGCTCTGCAGATTTAGGATATGCACGAGCAATGATTGAAATGGCATTTGATTCACACTTAAACAGTCTGGAAAGTTTTGAGGTATCAGAGAAGATTTTGACACAGAATAATATTTTTGAACTGACAAAGGCAATAATGAATAAGGCAAAAATGATTTATTTTGGAAATGAAATTAAGGAAGTTCTGGAAATAAATTATGAAGAGGAAAATACGAATACGATAAAGATGTTATTTGAAAATGAGAAAAAAAGAAAATCTAATATTTTCAAATAATTAAAATATAATTTTTACTTTTTAAACAGAGTCTACCATAAACTAATCCGTCGGAACATTTGGTATTAAGATTAGTTTTAAAATTATTATTACTTAAAATAGAAAAACCGTTTTAAATGAATTAATCAAATAAGACGGTTTTTTGTTATTTATTTGCTATAAAATATATTTAAATTCTAGTCTTTTATAACAGGCTTTAATGCTCCTAATATAAGAGCTGAAACGATACTTCCAATAATAACTGCTACTAAGTACAATAAGAAGTTATTGCTTAATACCATTACTAAAATTCCACCATGTGGGGCAGGTATTTTTATGTTGAATAAACCTGTTAATCCTCCTGCAATTGCTGAACCTACAACACTTGCTGGAATAATTGTTTTCGGATCTGCCGCCGCATAAGGAATCGCACCTTCTGTAATAAATGATAATCCCATTACATAATTTGACAGTCCAGCTTCTCTTTCCTGCTCAGTAAATTTATTTTTAAATAATGTCGATGCTAATGCAATTGCGATAGGTGGCACCATTCCTCCAGCCATAACTGCTGCCATTGGAATACTTCCTCCAGAAGACAATGTTGCTGCCAGAGAACCTACACCAAATACATAAGCTGCTTTATTTACAGGCCCTCCCATATCTATTGCCATCATTCCACCTAAAATCAATCCTAGCAATGCTGCACTTGCTCCACTCATTGAAGTAAGCCAGTTATTTAATCCTGTATTTATTATTGAAACTATCGGATTTAATACTAAAACCATACCTAAACCTGTCATTAAAACAGATAAAACAGGATAAAACAAGATCATTTTTAATCCATTTAATGATTTTGGCAAGTTTGCTAATGCTTTTACTAAAAATTTAACTACATAACCAGCTAAGAAACCTCCAGCTAACGCTCCTAAGAAACCTGAACCTCCAGCTTTTGCCATTGCTCCTGCAACTAATCCTGCTGTAAGCCCTGCTCTTTCACTTATGCTGTATGCTATATATCCTCCTAGAACAGGTATAAATAAATCAAATGCAACGCCTCCAATTTGAACTTTCAGTATATATGCTAATGTTGTAATTGAACCGTAAATCTGTCTAGGGTCATCAGTATTTACAGATTTAGCAAGACTTTCTGCATTTCCTTTTCCTGCCAAAGTATCAACCAAGAATGCCAATGCAATCAATATTCCTCCACTTATTACTAATGGAAGCATATAAGAAACTCCGCTTAATAAGTGTTTGTAAAGTCCTTTTTTCTCAGACGAAGATTCTTCAGAAGAAGCTGTAGAAGAACCGCTTGCATGGAAAATAGGGGCTTTTCCATCTAAAACTTGCTGAATTAATGCTTTTGCGTTGTTAATACCTTCCTTTGCCTCCACTTGAATTAATGGTTTACCGTCAAATCTGTTAACTTCAATATTTCTGTTAATCGCTAAAATTACACCAGTCGCTTTTTGAATATCTTCATCAGTTAAGACATTTTTTCTACCGTCAGCACCATTTGTTTCAACTTTTATGTTTACTCCCATTTCATCAGCTGCTTTTTTAAGTGCTTCTGCCGCCATATAAGTGTGGGCAATTCCTGTTGGACAGGCTGTTGCCGCGATTATGTAAGGAGCGTTTTCATCTGATGAAGTCTGTGCAGGTGCTGCTTCTTTCTTTTCTTCCTCTGCAAATTTTTCTGCTTCAGCCTTGTTAATAATATCCAATACTTCGTCAGCAGTTTTTGCATTTTCTAGTGCCGCTTTAAAATCATCATCTAATAATAATTGTGATAATCTTGCAAGTGTTTCAATATGAGTGTTATTCGCACCATCTGGAGCTGCAATCATGAAGAACAGTGTCGCAGGCTCCCCGTCCAATGAATCATAGTCGATTCCTTCTGGCTTTCTTCCCATAGCAAGTGCAGGTTCTTTTACAAATTCTGTTTTCGCATGCGGAATCGCGATTCCTTCCCCAATTCCAGTTGAACTTTGATCTTCTCTTGCCATCAATGCCTTCACATAGCCGTCATAGTCATTTAAGACACCTGTTTTTTCATGCAATGTTGCAAGTTCCTTTATAATGTCTACTTTATTTGTAGATTTTACATCCAGATTTATTCTATCTTTAATCAGTAAATCTGATATTTTCATATTTATACCATCCTTATTAAATTTATTTTTGCATTTAACATAATAAAACCACTTTAAAATTCGATTCAAAAATCATCATTATTTTACTCAAATTGAAATTTGATTTTTATTGATTTAAGTTTATTTTAGAAAGTTTCTTTTGTAATTTCAATTTCGCTGTATAATTTATTTACTAAATCTTTTTCTGCAAGTCCATATGAATAAGCTGTTGCACTTCCCGAAGCAACTGCCAGCCTAAATGAATCTTCTGGAGAAAGCCCTTTTACAAATCCAGCAATAAATCCTGCAACCATAGAGTCTCCCGCTCCGATTGAGTTAATTAACTGTCCTTTTGGAACAGATGCTTCCAGTACAAAGTCTTTGTTTACAAGTAATGCACCTTCGCCACCTCTGGAAAGAATAACATTTTTTACACCTTTGTCCAAAAAGAATTTACATTTTTCCACAATTTCAGCTTTTGTTTCCAATTTTTCGTTAAACATTTCCCTTAGTTCATGAATGTTTGGTTTTACAAAAAGGTTGTTGTGAATGTTATCCTGCAGTAAGTTTCCTCTTGTGTCAAGAACAATTTCCACATTGGCTTTTATATTTTCCGATAATTCTTTGTAAATTTTACTGCTAACTGAAGCAGGGATGCTTCCTGAAAGTACAAGAATATCTCCATCTTTCAAATCAGAAATTTTGCTAGTTAGTTCCTGCAATTTTTCAGATGTAATTTCTGGTGAAACTCCTGTAAGTTCGGTTTCCTTGTCGTTACCATTAACTTTTACATTAATTCTAGTATTTCCTTCAAGTTCCACAAATTCAGATTTAATGTTATCTTTTTGCAAATCTCTAATAATAAAATCTCCAACAAATCCAGCCACAAAGCCGATTGCTGTAGATTCCACATCCAGATTTTTCAATACTTTTGAAACATTAATTCCTTTTCCACCAGCTCTGTAATTGACTTCATGTGCAAGATTCAGATGTTCAGCCTGTAAGTCATTTTTCAGATACATGTCATAATCCAATGCTGGATTCAATGTCAATGTGTAAATCATAATTTTCCTCCTTAAAATTAAACATTATTTCCCATTTATTTATATCATTTGAGACTTAAAATGTCAAATTAATTAATTAATTAATTGTTTATTTTTTCTGATTGACAATTTAGAAATTTCTATGTATAATAAATTTGGTTGTTGAAAAAGTAAATTAATTTTTTATCTATAAGATGAAATAAAATTATGCGAGTGTGGTGGAATGGTAGACACGCTATCTTGAGGGGGTAGTGGCAGTAGCCGTATGGGTTCAAGTCCCATCATTCGCACCATAAAACCCCACACAAAACAGTGGGTTAGTTCAGTAATATCAGCACTTCTAAAGGTTGATATTTTTTTCAATAATTTTTTATTAAGTTAATTATAAAATAGAAATACTGCGAGTGTGATGAAATTGGTAGACATGCTATTTTCAGAGGGTAGTGGCAGTAGCCGTACGGGTTCGACTCCCGTCACTCGCACCACTAATAAATATATTAAAAAAATCACAGTTATTACAGTTAGCTGTGGTTTTATTTTTTATGATCGTAAAAATTATTATGTGAATTTTTTGGAAATTATAAGGTAAAATGTTTAAATCTGTGCTACAATGTTATCAATATTATAAAAACATAAATTTTTTAATTAAAATTTTACATAAGGAGAAAAGTATGGAGCAAACTGAAACATTGATAAAAATTAATAATCTTGTTACAAGTTTTCGGATAAAAGATGAATATTTTCCCGCTGTGGATAATATTTCGCTGGAACTTAGAAGAAATGAGATACTTGCGATAGTGGGGGAGTCAGGATGTGGAAAAAGTACGCTTGCAACTTCTATTATTGGACTGCATAATCCGATTAACACAAAATTGACAGGGGAAATCAATTTTGAAGGGAAAAACTTGGTAGAAATTGATGAAGAACAATACAATAAAATTAGAGGAAATAAAATTGGGATGATATTTCAGGATCCTCTATCAGCTTTAAATCCACTTATGAGAATAGGAGAACAAATTGATGAAGGAATGATTTATCATACAAAATTGTCCAAAACAGAAAGAGAAGCCAGAATGCTGGAATTACTAGAGAATGTAGGAATAAAAAATCCAAAACGTGTAGCAAGGCAATTTCCGCACGAATTATCTGGAGGAATGCGTCAAAGAGTAATGATCGCAATAGCACTTTCCTGCAAGCCCGAAATTATTATAGCCGATGAGCCGACAACAGCATTGGACGTTACAATACAGGCACAAATACTGGATTTATTAAAAACTTTGCAAAGTGAAATAAATGCTGGGATTATACTGATTACACATGATTTGGGTGTCGTTGCCGAAATGGCGGACAGAGTGGCAGTAATGTATGCTGGAGAAATTGTAGAAATCGCAAACGTAAATGATTTGTTCAATAATCCAAAACATCCCTACACAAGATCTCTGCTAAATTCAATTCCGCAACTTGACACAGAAACAGAAAAATTACACGTAATTCAAGGAATTGTTCCATCGCTAACCAAATTAGAGAGAACAGGTTGTCGTTTTTCTCAAAGAATTCCATGGATAAAGGAAAGTGAACACGAAAAAAATCCGACATTGCATGAAGTGGAAAAAGAGCATTTTGTGAGATGTACTTGCTGGAAAAATTTTCATTTTGAAAAATAAATCAATCTATTGGAAAGATTAATTTATATTTTCATCTCTTAAATAGTAAATTTAGTATAAAATTTTTCAACAAATAATAAATCGACGGAGCTTTTATTTGTTCAACTACGACTGTTTGACGACTATAAGGAGGAGTTTCGGAGTTGGGCAAATAAAAGTCGTAGTCTAGCCATAGGTGCAGGATTTGCGGCAATGAGCAATCCTGCGAAAAAAGAAAAAAACATATTAAAAATAGTAAGAACTATTATTAAACAAAGTAATTTAATACTAAATCCCATTAGAAAATAGAAACTATGCTAAAATAACTATTATTATGAAATAAAGGGAAATGGTGATTGATTTCCCTTGCTTTATAAAAATAAAAATTATAGATAAAATAATTATTAATTAAAATAAATTAAAATCAAAATGAGAAATTATAGTTTTAATTTAGAATTTGAGTTATTGAATATTTTGGAAGGAAGGAATAAACAAAAATATGAGTTTTATTGAAGTGAAAGACTTGAAGGTTCATTATCCTATTCGTGGGGGCTTTTTCAATAAGGTAATTGACCATGTGTATGCTGTGGATGGTGTCAGTTTGACTATTGAAGAAGGGAAGACTTATGGACTTGTGGGGGAGTCGGGGTCTGGAAAGTCTACGATTGGAAAAGCGATAATTGGGCTTGAGAAGATAAAAAGTGGAAAGATAATTTACGAAGGTAAGGAAATTGATAGGAAGTTTCGGAATAGAAGGAGTGAATACAATAGAAACGTGCAGATGATTTTTCAAGATTCGCTGTCTAGCTTAAACCCTAAGAAGAGAGTGATTGACTTGATTTCTGAGCCTTTGAGAAATTTTGAGAATTTGACTTCAGATGAGGAAAAGAGGAAGGTGTCAGAACTGCTGGAAATTGTAGGGATTAATAGAGAAGATATTTATAAATATCCACATGAATTTTCTGGAGGACAGAGACAGAGGCTGGGAATTGCACGGGCTGTTGCAACTAAGCCTAAATTGATTATAGCAGATGAGCCTGTGTCAGCACTTGATTTATCGGTTCAGGCACAAGTTTTGAATTATATGAAGGACATTCAGGAGCAGTTTGGGCTAAGTTATCTTTTTATTTCTCACGATCTGGGAGTTGTAAAGCATATGTGCGATTATATGTTTATAATGTATCGTGGAAGATTTGTGGAAACTGGGATAAAAAATGATATTTATAAAAATCCTGAACATTTTTACACAAAACGGCTAATTGCTGCAATTCCAGAAGTACATCCTGAAAAAAGGCTAGAAAATAAAAAAAGACGATTAGAAATTGAAAAGGAATATTTGAAAAATGAAAAAAAATATTATGATGAAAATGGGCGTGTATTTGATTTAAAAAAATTAACAGATACCCATTTTGTCGCTATTAAAGATGAAATAATGCAAAATAACGGAAAAGGGGGAAAATAATTAATGTGGAAAACAGTTTTACGAAGAATTTTGGTTATGATACCGCAACTATTTATACTTAGCCTATTAATCTTTATTTTGGCAAAGCTTATGCCGGGAGATCCGTTTACAGGACTGATTACACCACAGACTGATCCTACAGCACTTGAAGAATTGCGAAGAAAGGCAGGGTTGCTGGATCCTTGGCATATTCAGTATGTAAGATGGCTAAAAAATGCCGTTTCTGGAAATTTGGGAATGAGCTACACTTATAATGTTCCTGTAAAGACGCTTATTGGAGAACGGGCAGTAAACACATTTATTTTGTCGTTGCTTAGCCTTATTTTGACATATTGTATTGCAATACCGCTTGGAATACTTGCTGGACGTTATCAGAACTCATTTCTTGATAAATTTGTCACATTTTATAATTATGTAAGCTATGCGATTCCGACTTTTGTGCTTTCGCTTATAATGATTTGGTTTTTTGGATATACGCTTGGATGGTTTCCAACAACTGGATCGGTGACAGCTGGACTTAGTACGGGCACTTTTGGGCATATTTTGGACAGGATTTATCACATTATATTGCCTGCAATTACGTATGCATTGCTGGGAACAACTTGGATTGTGCAGTATTTGAGAAATGAAGTAATTGACGCTAAGAATCTGGATTATGTGAAAACGGCGAAAAGTAAAGGAGTACCTAAAAATAAAGTTTATTCAAGACACATTTTTAGAAATTCGATTTTACCAATTGCGGCGTTTTTTGGTTATTCGATAACAGGGCTTCTGGGAGGTTCGATTTTTATTGAAAAAATATTCAGTTATCCTGGAATGGGAGGACTGTTTGTAAATTCAATTATAACACGAGATTACAGCGTTGTAACAGCATTAATACTGCTGTTTGGATTTTTAACATTGCTTGGAAGTTTGCTTTCAGATATTATTCTTAGCATTGTTGATCCTAGAATTAGAATAGAGTAGGTGGTGAAAAAATGTCTAATAATGAAATTTTAAAGAAAAATAATGAAAAAGCAGAAAATTTTGATGAAATTAAGAAAAGCAGCAAGCCGACTGGAATTAGTGTTATTGTGAGGGAGATTTTAAAAGATAAATTGGCACTTGCTTCGCTTATTATTCTTGTAATTCTTTTTGGAATAATTTTTATTGGATCGCTTTTTGCAAATCAGGAGGAAATTATGAAAATAAGCCTTCTGGATAAATATGCTATTCCTATGAAAGAGGGATTTTGGCTAGGTTCTGATTCTGGTGGGCGTTCAATATTGGGGCAACTGATACTAGGTGCTAGAAACTCGATTATTATTGGTTTTACAATAACAATTTTGACATCAGGAATTGGGATATTTTTTGGTTTGATTGCAGGATATTATGGAAAATGGGTGGATAATGTAATTATGAGAGTTATCGATTTTATTACGATTTTGTCTACACTTATGATCATTATTGTGTTTGTTACTATTGTTCCAAAGTACACTATAGCAACTTTTGTGCTGATAATGAGTGCATTTTACTGGGTTGGAGCAGCAAGGCTGATTAGAAGTAAGGCACTTGCTGAAAGTCAGAAAGATTATATTTTGGCTTCAAAGACTATGGGGACAAAGGATTTTACGATAATCTTCAGGGAAATATTGCCTAACTTGAGTTCAATTATAATTGTGGAATTGACATTAGGATTTGCTGGAAATATTGGAATTGAAACAGGGCTTAGTTTTCTTGGCTTTGGATTACCGCTTTCTACTCCGAGCCTTGGGACTTTGGTTGGTTATGCAGCAGATCCGGAAGTATTGTCAACAAAATTATGGATTTGGCTTCCAGCGTCAATATTGATTTTAATTATGATGCTATGTATTAATTATGTCGGACAGGCTTTAAACAGAGCGGCTGACGCAAAACAGAGAAGAGGATAAAACTAAAAAAGGAGAACAGTATGAAAAAATGGAAATTAATAATCACGTTTCTTGTATTAATATTTGTAGTTTCGTGTAATCCAGGTAAAAAGAGAAGCGAAATGCCAGGTGCAAAACTGAATTTATCATTGTTTCCAGAAAAAACCTCAAATAATGAGCCTGCGATAGAAGGTGGGACTTTACAAGTGGCGTTAGTAAAGGATGATCCGTTGGTTGGAGTTTTTAATGAAACATTTTATTCTGATGGTTACGATGGTGAGATTATCTCAATGTTTTTAAGCTCGGGTATATTTGAAGTGGATGAAAATTTTGAAATAACAGATACAGGAGTGACTACTCTTACAGTTGATGCAAAAAATAAAAAAGCTACAATAAAAATAAAAGATGGTGTGAAGTGGTCTGATGGACAGCCTCTGACTGCTGATGACATTATTTTTCCCTATGAAATTGTAGGACATAAAGATTATACAGGAGTTCGATATACTGAAGAAAGTCAAAAGATTGTTGGAATGAAGGAATATCACGATGGGAAAGCCCCAAATATTTCAGGTATAAAAAAAATAGATGATAAAACAGTGGAAATTTCATTTTTGCAGCTGGGACAAAGTATTTATACAGTTGCAAACGGACTGGTTGGAAATGCACTACCAAAACACTATTTGAAAGGAATTCCAATAAAAGAATTGATTTCATCGGATAAAATTAGAATGAAACCAGTAACATTGGGACCATATAATTTAACAAAAGTTTCACGTGGAGAAAGTCTAGAATTTACAGCAAATCCTTATTATTACAAAGGAAAGCCAAAAATTGAAAAGGCAATAGTGCAAGTAGTAAATTCACAATCTATAGTGGCGGCATTAAAAGCTGGGAAATATGATTTTGTAATGAGCATGCCTGATTCTCTTTACAATAATTATAAAGATTTTAAAAATATAGAAACATTAGGACAACAGGATTTGTATTATTCGTATTTGGCCTTTAAATTGGGGCATTATGACAAAGCAAAAGGAGAAAATGTGACAGATCCAAATGCCAAGATGTCGGATTTAAGATTACGTCAAGCTCTTGTGTATGCGATAAATGTTGAGGAAATAGCACAGGCATTTTATTTTGGGTTAAGACAGGAAGCAACTTCATCAATTCCTCCTGTTTTTAAGAAATATTTTCCAAAGGACTTGAAAGGTTATCCGTATAATCCTGAAAAAGCAAAACAGCTGCTGGATGAAGCGGGATACAAGGATGTAAATGGAGATGGAATCCGTGAAGATAAAAATGGAAAGCCCTTTGAAATAAAGATGGCATTTATGGCAGGAGGCGATGTAGCAGAACCACTTGCTCAAAACTACATTCAAAGCTGGAAAAAAATAGGAATAAAAGCAGTTCTTACATCAGGAAGATTGCTAGCTTTCCAGAATTTTTATGAAAAAGTGCAAGGAGATTCTAAAGATATAGATGTATTCTTTGGAGCTTGGGGAGTTGGAACAAGTCTAGATCCAACTGGATCAGCAGGAAGAAAATCCCAGCTTAACTTTTCTCGTTTTGCATCAGAAGAAAATGACAGGCTAATAGGTGAAATATTAGGAGAAAAATCATTAACAGTTCCAAATTATAAAGTAGAAGCATACAAAAACTGGCAAAAATACTATATTGGACAAGCCGTAGAAGTTCCATTAATGTACAGATATAAACTTTATCCAGTAAATAAAAGATTAAAAAATGTTTATATTGGATATGATTCATCAAAAAAAGATGAGGGCATTCATAAGTGGGAATTAACGGCTATTACTCCAATGAGATAGTTTTTTACAGGATTTTATATAACTTTATTTTCTTTTATAAATAAAAATAAAATAAATAATAAAAAATGTAAGGGCATGATAATAACTATGCCCTTACTTGAAAATATAATATAAAAATTTAAAATTTGGTTTGATTTTGAGATGTTTTATTGTGGTTTAGAGATAGGTTAAAACAATGTGTAAATAAAATCAAAATTATATATTTTTCAATACTACTTCCAGCATTTCATCATTTATATCTTCTATTGTTCTCAAATTGTCTTTATTAACACATGAAATTACATTCCAGCAGTATTTTTCTGATAAATCTTTAGCAACTTTATATGCATTTTTCAAATAATTTTTGTCCTTTTCATGAATATCTTTCTCTTTTTCACCAGTTATTTTATTTTCTCTATCTTTCATAAGTTTTTGACTAAATTCAAAAGGAATGTCTAGAAAAAATACAATATCTGGTTTTGGTATTTGAATTTTACTCCATTCCAAATCTATTAACCAATCCAAATATTTTTCACGTTCAGATTTTTCTAGAATTTTCGGAATTTGATGAATCATATTTGAAATAGTGTATCTATCACTAATTACAATTCCACCATTATTGTAAAATTCTTCCCATTCTGTCTTAAACGAAGCGAATCTATCAACTGAATAAAGCACGGAAGCCGCGTAAGCATTCACACTTTCAGCCGTTTTTCCAAATTCACCTGCAAGATACATTTTTACTGGTTCAGAGGCCCTGCTTTCATAATTTGGAAAGGATATTTTTTTTACATTATTTTCACCTTTTATTTCTTTTAATTTCTTGCATAGTAATTCTGTTTGTGTTTGTTTTCCACTTCCATCTGTACCTTCAATAATTATTAATTTTCCCATTTTTAATTTCCTTGTTTATTTATATTTAACTGTATTTTTATTTTATAAATTTTATTTTTCATTGTCTAGTATTGAAACAGAACGATGAGCAACAGAAGTTATTACTTCATTAAACTGTAATATTCCTACACTCAAAAATATTGCTACAGCCAGATGTTCCCCTTCTCTTGCCAGTCCAATTTTCCCGCCGACACTAAGCCCATTTATAATCGCTTCAATTTGACTCATTGCCTCTCGCATTGCACCAATTACTGCACCATCGTGAGCATGCACATCCTGAATCAGATTATTTCGTTTTGCTGCTATTAATGCACTTTCAATAAATTTAAAACGAGACTGAGGCATTGCACCACCAACATTTACAGCAGCAGTTTTTATCCCAATTTTTCTGTAGTCTTGCATTAATTTTTTTTCTTCATCTCTTGAAGAAATCGCCATTTTTAATGCTGTTCTGCATATTTCTACACTTTTATTATTTTCTTCCATTTTTGGAATCTCCTTAAAGATATATTTTTTTATTTAAATTAATCATTTAGTTTTTTCATTTATTAGCAATTCCACAGCTTCTACATATCCTTCCTTACCTTTACCATAAATCTGGGCAATACAAGCAGGTGCTGTAACTGAAGTTTTTCTAAAAGCTTCTCTTTCGTGAATATTACTTAAATGTACTTCTACAGTTGGAATTAATATTGATTTTATTGCATCAAAAATTGCATAGCTGTAATGAGTATAAGCTCCAGGATTTATTACAATTCCATCAAAGTTTCTGAAATATGCTGACTGTAAAAAATCAATAATTTTTCCTTCAGAATTTGATTGCAAAATATCTATTCTTACTTTTTTATCAGAAAATTTATCTTTTATATAGCTGCAAATACTTTCATAATCATCATTTCCATAAATATCCTTTTCTCTAATTCCCAAAAAGTTTAAGTTAGGACCATTTATAATCATTATTTTTTTCATTTTTTATTTGCCATCCTTATTTTTTATTTTAAAGTTTTCCTCTTAAAGCAGTAATTATTCTATCAACAATTATACTCATATCATCATTATTTTTTATAATAATATCCGAATATTTTTTATACAAGTCTATTCTTTCATCGTATAATTTCTGAATATTATTAATATCTTGTAAAAGAGGGCGATGTTTATGGTTTTCTTTAGAAATATCATTAATTTCCCTATTTAGAAATATTACAATTCCATTTTTTTTCAAAATATCAATATTTTCTTTCTTTTTAACGGCTCCACCGCCTGTTGAAATTATAAGACCTTCTTTTTCCGATAATTCCTTCAAATATTTAGTTTCAAGATTTCGAAAATATTCTTCCCCCTCATTTGAGAAAATGTCTGAAATAATACGATTTTCCTTTTCTTCCAAATATTTATCTGTATCCAAAAGTGGATAACCAATTTTTTTGGATAGCCAATATCCAATTGTACTTTTTCCGCAGGCAGGCATTCCAATTAATACAATATTTTTCATAAACTACTTACCTTTTCTTTATGTTTTTTGTTTTCAAAATTACATTCTTTTAAACTGATTTTCGCTTTCTACATACTCATAACCAGCTTCACTAAATTTGTTTAGAAGCCAATCTTTATCAACGCCGTAATAATTTATCAAATCATTCAAATCTAAAAATTCATCTCGTAATTTCATATTTATAAGGCTATAAAGCAGCATTATATCTTGTGTCTCAAAATTTATCATTTTTTCTCCTAATTTTTATAATTTTACAAAATTATTTTCACTTTCGATTCGTCATTTTCATCAATATTTTCAATTATAACATTTTTACTTGTATCTGAAAATAAAGTATAATATTCATTTCCACGTTTTTCCAAAAAATCTCCAATTCTTACATTTTCTGTACCTAGATTTCCAACAACTTCGTAAACTTCATTATAAATTGTTTCCAAAAATCCAATATCAAAAATTGTAAATAATTGTGGTTCATTGTCTATTCTGAAAAATGCTTTTTCAGGAACGATGAAATACAATGTTGACTCATAACCCATATTTATTCCAAAGATGATATGTCCACGGTGTTCTAGCTCATAATTTACAATTGAGTACAAAATATCAACAAGAGATTCATCATATTCCAGCTCTTTTGAACGGATACTTTCCCAATTTATATTTAAATCATCAGGATTTATACCTTTTTTTATAAGTAAGTTTCTAAATCCTTCAGTATAGCCTTTTGCCATAAATTTGTAAAAATAGCTGTCAGAATATTTTATTAAATATTGGTAATAAAAGTCTGAAAAAGTAGCAATTTTATTTTCACTGTTTTCATCACTCAGAAATTCTTCACCAAAATATTTTTTTACAGTTTCTTCAGGCTCGAATAAATATTCTCTTCTAGCTTCTACGTATTTCAAAAAATTATCTGAATTTAGCACTTCCGCAGCAAAATCGTCAAGTTCATTATAAACAGATAAGTCAAGATGTTTAGTTTTATCAGCTAAGTTTATGTATTTTCGATCCTTCAAGATTTTGTTTTCTTCCTCTATTGGATTTTCTAAAGTATAAACTTTCTCATCTTTTTCCTCACTTACATTTTTAACATCTTCATTGTTGTTAAAGTTTTTTTCACTCATTTTGGCTCCTTCCGATTTTTAACTTTTTATTTATTAATTTATTTTTCTTCTTTTTTTTCAATTGATTGAATTATAAATTTAATATTTGATATATTTTCAAATTTTACTATTTTTTTCAATTTTTCCTTATTGCCATACGACAATGAAGAAGTGTTAATATAATCATCAAACCATTTGTCATAGTTATTATACAATTTTCTAAGTTTTTTTAGGCTTGATTTTGAAGCAGCTGCAGCCTTTTTCATTTCTTTTCCTTCAGTTCCTCTTACATCCAGTAGTCTTTCCAGTTTGTCGTATTCTTCATCTACAATTGTCTGCATTTTACTAGATGCCATTTTTTTGTACTCTTCTTTATCAATTTTATCCCCTGCACTGTATAAATAATCATAAATTGCATTTATATTCTCATCTACAGTTTTTGGATCTTTTTCAGCTTCAAGATAAGTATTCATATTTAAGTTAAATGTTTCCAAAAGTAAGTAATTATTAGTGTAGGCATACGACTGAAATTCTCCTGTATCAGCTAAAAAGGCTCCAAATGCATTTTGTAAAAATTTTCGATATTCCAAAACATAATCGCTATAATATGCATACATTGTTCTAAAGTTAGAACGTCGATTTCCCGAAAGTCTTGCAAACTCCTTGTCAAAATATGCACGGTTTTCATTATATAAATTTGTCATTACTTCTGTATAAGTTGAATTTGCAACAGCCGTCTTATCTTTGGAGGAATTAAAATTTTTATCAAAAATCACTTTCTGTCTTTCATTTCCTGCATCAATAATTTCCTTATTTGTTCGTGCAAAACTAATACTTGCAAGAACTAATATTCCCAATATTATTTTTTTAAACATCAAATTTTCCTTTCTTCTAAACTCTCTTTTATTTATATAATTTTTTTGATAATTTTTTATGAATTTCTTTTAAAATTTCTGATCCATATTCTTCATTATGCCAAATTTCTTCAGACTTTATTGCTTGTGAAATAAGCATCGTAAGTCCATTTGCAACTTTTATGCCCTTTAACTTGTACTTTCTCATAAGTACAGTTTCTTCTGGGTTATAGACAATGTCTACCACTGCATTCGTATTAATCAAATTTTTTTTCTCAAGAGGACAATTGTCAATAGCTGGATACATTCCGACTGGAGTACAGTTTACAATTAATTCAATATCCCGTAATGATGAAATTGTTGAATAATGAATTAATCTATCCTGTGTTCTAGTTTTAAATGGGTCATTTTCAATAATTGTAGCAAGATAAACATTTTCTGCGCCACTGTCAATTAATCCAGCGTAAATAGCTTTTGAAGCTCCTCCAGTTCCAAGCACAAGCACTTTTTTACCATTCACATCAATGTCATTTAATTCCAGCGTTTTCAAAAATCCAAAGTAATCAGAGTTATCTCCAATCAATTTTCCATCCCTTAATGTTATCGTGTTTACTGCACCAATCTTCTTAGCAGTTTCTGATACTTCATCCAAATATTTAATAACTTCCAGTTTATACGGAATTGTAACATTAATCCCATTAAATTCTCCATTTCTCACACTTTCCAGTAATTCTTCAATTTCATCAATCTCCCTTTCAATCATTTTATAAATAGCCTTTTTCCCAGTCAGCTCAAAAAAGATTTCATGAATTTCTTTTGAATAACTATGTCCCAATTTTTCCCCTAATAATCCATATTTTTCCATATTTTCCTCTTTTCCACATAATTAAACTTTCAAACTATCCAATTCTTCTGCTGTTAATTCCCGATATTCCCCCAATTTTAAATTTTCATCTAGCAAAAGATTTCCCATTTTCATCCGTTTCAAATAAAGAACTTCATTATTAACAGCTTTAAACATTCTCTTTACCTGATGAAACTTCCCTTCAGAAATTGTTATATATGCCAAATATTCATTGTTTTCACTATTATTACAAATTATTTTGACTTTTGCGTTTTTGGTTATAAAATTTTCTTCTAATTTTATTCCATTTTCAAGCGTTTTTATGTCCTCTTCAGTAAGAGGATTGGCAATTTTTACATAATATTTTTTATCTACATGCTTTTTTGGAGAAAGTAAATTATGCGACAAAATTCCATCATTTGTAAGTAAGAGCAGACCTTCTGTATCAATATCCAGCCGTCCAACTGGAAAAATATCATAAGTTCTGTACTCATCGTTTAATAAGCCAATAACAGTTTTGTGATGATTGTCTTCCGTTGCGGAAATCACTCCAGCGGGCTTATTCATCATAATGTAGACAAATGGCTTGTAATAAATAATGTTATCTTCATATTTTACAATATCTTTTTCTTCATCAATCTGAATTTTTCCATCTTTTACAAAAGCATCATTAACACTTATTTTCTTATTTTTCAGTATTTCCTTGACTTCTTTCCTTGTTCCAATTCCTGAATTTGCCAAAAATTTATCCAATCTCATTTCGCACTCAGACTCCTTCAAAATTAATCTTGTACCTAAAAATGTAAATAAACACATATTTTGAAACAAATAATACAACTTTTGCGTTTAATCTTAATTTATTACGTTTTTTTATATTTTCAAATTATATAATTTGTAATTTCCCAAAATTTGTAAGTAATTTGATTTTTCTCTCATTTCCTCAAGTGCCATTTTTACATTCTCGTCAGCCATATTACCTTCAAAATCGATATAAAAATAATATTCCCAAGGTTTATTCACTCTCGGACGTGATTTTAGATTTACCATATTGAGCCCATATTTATAAAATATCTGCAGTAACTCTATCAAAGCCCCTGATTCATTCTTTGCACTCGTTACAATGCTAATTTTATCACTTCCGTCAATTACAATGCTCTCATTTGAAATCACAAAAAATCTTGTATAATTTTCCTCTTCGTTATTGATATTTTGTTTCAATAGTTCTAAATCGTACATTTCTTTTGTTTTCATATTTGCAATACAGGCGTTTTCCTTTTGGTTTTTTGACTCAATATATTTTCCGCTAATTGCAGTATTTGTCATTCGATTAAGATGCCACTCTTGCTTTGATAAAAATTCTGAACATTGCATAAAAGCCTGTTCGTGAGAATAAACATTCTTTATATCTTCGATTTTGCTTCCTTTTACACCAAGCAAGTTGTGTGAAATCTTATGTCTGACTTCTCCGATTATGTGGATATTTTTTGTATTTATCAAGTCAATGCTGTCCCGCACTTCTCCAACAATAGAATTTTCTATCGGCAATATTGCAAGATCAATTTGATTAGTATGCACAGCTTCTACTAAATCCTTGTGTGAATTAAAATGAAAAATATTTTTATTTTCTTCAATACTGGAAAAATTTGAATTTTTGTTATTTTTGAGCAAGTTCATAAGCACTTCGTAAGCATAAGAACCTGGTACTCCAGTATATCCCAGTTTTTTATTTTCCAATTCCAAATCATTCACATATTTAGTAGAAATCCCAATTTTAAACTTTTGGTACTCTTTGCTGGAATTCATAATATCTTTTAAAATAAGTTCAATATAATGATTTAGCTCCTTATTTTTAACTCTTTCCAGATTCTTTTTAACAACTTCCTTTTCCCTTTCCTCATCAAAAATTTTCTTTCCAGTATTTTTTTTAAATTGTGCCACTTCCTGTACAATATACAGTCTTTCCTCAAGTAATTCTACAAGCTGTTTATCCAGTTTGTCTATTCTTTCTCGAATTTCTCCTAAATCCAAAATTTTATTTATATCCATTCATCATACCTTTTTCTTCTATAAAAATAATTTATTTTTATTATAACACAGCTTTTTTAATTTTTCTTTAGAGTATATTTGAAATTAAATTATTTATTATAGCAATAAATAAATATTTTTCTACCTTAGTATAAATTATACTAGAATAAACTCGAAAAATCAAGGAAAATAAAAAAAGGGGCATTTCTAAAATTAATTAAAAATAACTCCTTTTTTATTAAATCATATTTTATTTTTTAGATTAATCTTCTATATAATCTTGAATTTCAACTGGCTCAATATTCCAAATTTCTTTTGCATATTCGGCAATTGTTCTGTCTGAACTGAATTTACCTGCATTTGCAATATTTTTAAGAGCTTTTCTAGTCCATTCTCTTTTATCTTTGAAGGCATTTTGAAGCCTATCTTGTGCTTCTCTATATGATGCGAAATCTTTTAATAGGAAATATACATCCGGACGAGAACCATCTACTCCGTATAATAATGAATTTTGTAATTCTCTGAAGATTCCTGTATGGTTATCGTCATAAGTTCCATCACCTAACTGATCCACAACTTTTTTAAGTCCTTCTACGCTGTTATATTCGTCAAATGGATTATACCCTCCATGTGCTTGATAATTTTCAACTTCCTGTGCAGAAAGTCCAAAGATAAAGGCATTATCAAGTCCAACTTCTTCAACGATTTCCACATTTGCTCCATCCATTGTTCCAAGAGTTAATGCACCGTTTAGCATAAATTTCATATTACCAGTTCCAGATGCTTCTTTACTTGCTGTAGATATTTGTTCTGATACATCTGCTGATGGGAATATTTTTTCTGCAAGTGAAACTCTATAGTTTTCAAGGAATACAACTTTGATTTTTCCGTTAATGTCGCTGTCGTTGTTTACTTTTTCTGCAACAGCATTGATTAATTTGATAATTCCTTTTGCACGTCTATATCCAGCAGCTGATTTTGCTCCAAAAATAAATGTTCTTGGTTCAACATCCAAATATGGATTTTCTTTTAATCTGTTGTACAAGTCCATAATATGAAGTACATTTAACAGCTGTCTTTTATACTCGTGCAGTCTTTTAACTTGAATATCAAAGATAGAATGAGGATTTACTTCAATTCCTGTAGTATCTTTTATATATTTAGCCAATTTTTCTTTATTATGCAATTTGATTTCAGAAACTCTGTTTAATATGTTGTCATCATCTAAGTATTGCTCCAATTTTTTAAGTTCGTATAAGTTTGTAACCCACTTGTCTCCAATTAACTCTGTAATTAATGCTGCTAATTCAGGATTTGCTTTTAGTAGCCATCTTCTTTGAGTAATTCCATTTGTCTTATTTAGGAATTTTTCAGGATATAATTCATTCCATTCTTTTAATTCACTGTTTTTAAGAATTTCTGTATGCAGTGCTGCAACTCCGTTTACTTTGTGCGATCCTACGATTGCAAGCCATGCCATTCTAACTTGTCCATTTCCAATGATTGACATTTTGTTGATTCTTTCCCAATCTCCTGGATATTTTTGCTGCAATTCTGCGATAAATCTTCTGTTAATTTCTTCAATAATTTGGTAAGCTCTTGGCAATAATGGCTGGAATAGTGAAATATCCCATTTTTCCAATGCTTCTGATAAAATTGTATGGTTTGTGTAAGCAAATACATTTTTACAAATATTCCAAGATTCATCCCATCCTAATTTTTCCTTATCCAAGAAAATTCTCATTAATTCAGGAATTGCAACTACTGGGTGAGTGTCATTTAACTGAATCGCAACTTTGTCTGCAAATTTAGAAAAATCGTTTCCAAATACAGATTTATATCTTCTAATAATATCTTGCAATGAAGCAGACGTAAAGAAGAATTGTTGTTTTAATCTTAATTGTTTTCCATCTTTTTCAGTATCATTTGGATATAATACTCTTGAAATATCTTCAGCTTGAACTGCTTTTGCAGACGCTTGTAAATAAGTTTGATCGTTGAATAATTTTAGGTCAAATCCTTCAGGTGATCTTGCTTCCCATAATCTTAATGTGTTTACAGTATCATTTCCATAACCGATTACTGGTACATCATAAGCTACAGCGTGAACTGTTTCAGTATTTACACGTTTAAAGTATTCTTTTCCAAATTCATCACGGTGAACTTCAATTTGTCCACCAAATTTTACATCAAAAATTCTGTCCATTCTTTTGATTGACCAAGGGTCTCCGTATTTAGTCCAGTCATCTGGATATTCTATTTGGAATCCATTTTCAATTTTTTGTTCGAACATTCCATATTTATATCTAAGACCATATCCAAGCCCTGGTAATTTTAATGTTGCAAGTGAGTCAAGAAAACATGCGGCAAGCCTTCCAAGTCCTCCGTTTCCAAGTCCTGCATCCATTTCACGATCTTCAATTCTGTTAATGTCTATACCTAATTCATTTAATGTTTCCTTAATAATATCGTTAATTTGTAAATTAATCAGGTTATTTCCCATAAATCTTCCCATTAGAAATTCTGCTGAGAAGTAATATATTTGTTTTACCTGTTTTTTAGCATACGTCTTTTTAGTATTATACCATTTTTCCACCGCATAATCTAAAGCTGCCCTTGAAATTGCATAATATAATTCAAATTCATGGGCTTCCTCAAGGGTTTTTCCATATTGTCTTCTCAGTTTCCTAAGAATACTTCCCTTTAATTCAGCTTTATCAATTTTCATATTGCCTCCTAAAATATTTTTTTTCACCTCAACTGTATCACTTTTTTAGTATTATTTCAATACTTTTTTTATAAAATTAATATCATTTAACCATTATTTTAATTTTATATAATAAAATATACTGATTTTTTTTATAAAAATTCGTAAAACTTCAAGTATTTTTCAATAAATTGTGAAAGATATAAAATAAAATATATAAAAAGAAATCAAATTGTGATATAATAATGTTTGAAATATAACAACAAATAAGGAGAGGGTATAATGGCTAGAAAAAAAGCTGAAGAAAAAGAAAAAGAAGATAAAGGATTAAGCGAAAGAGAGAAAATGCTTAATTTGGCACTGAAACAAATTGAAAAGGATTATGGTGAAGGTGCTATAATGAAACTTGGTGAAAATCAAAAAATGAATATTAGGGCTATTTCTACAGGAAGTTTGAATTTGGATATAGCACTTGGGATTGGTGGAGTACCAAGAGGAAGAATTGTTGAAATTTATGGAGCAGAATCATCTGGGAAAACAACACTTGCACTTCATATTATTGCGGAAGCTCAAAAAGCTGGGGGAACTGTGGCATTTATTGATGCGGAACACGCTTTGGATCCAGTTTATGCAAAGGCTCTCGGAGTAAATATTGATGAATTGTTAATTTCGCAACCTGATACTGGAGAACAGGCACTTGAAATATCAGATATGCTTGTAAGAAGTGGGGCAATGGATGTAATTGTTGTGGATTCGGTTGCAGCACTTGTTCCAAAAGCTGAGATTGAAGGAGAAATGGGAGATCAGCAAATGGGACTTCAAGCAAGACTTATGTCAAAAGCACTTAGAAAATTGACAGGAAATATTTCAAAATCTGATACAGTTATGATTTTTATTAACCAAATAAGAGAAAAAATTGGTGGATTCTCATTTGTTCCAGGAGTACAGACAACGACTTCGGGAGGACGTGCATTAAAATTCTTTTCAACTGTAAGAATGGAAGTAAAAAGAGTAGGTTCTGTTAAACAGGGAGATGACGTTATTGGAAGTGAAGTTGTAGTAAAAGTTACAAAAAATAAGGTTGCACCACCATTTAAAGAAGCTAAATTTAATGTTATGTATGGAACTGGAATTTCTAAAATTGGGGAAGTACTTGATGCAGCGATTAATCTTGGAATTGCTTCAAAAAGTGGAGCATGGTTCAGTTATGGCGATGAACGTTTAGGACAGGGTCGTGTAAATGTTGAAAATATGCTGAAGGAAAACAAAGAAGTATATGGAAGACTTGAAAAGCAAGTGCTTGATGCTATTCGACCAAAACAGGAAACAGAACAATTAAAAATTGTAGAAACTGTTGAAGTTGAAAATGCTGAAAGTGAAGAAGCGGAAAATAATGAAGATTAATAAAATTTATCGTAATAAAATATATCTTGATACTGAGGAAATTATGGATATAAGTCCTCTTATTAGGCAAAAATATGATTTGAAGGTAAATGACAGTATTGAGAGGTTTTATGATGAGATTTCGTATGAAGCCTCTCTTGAAAAAGGTATTTTTCTGATTTCATTAAAAGACAGGACAAAAAAGGAAGTACGGTTAAAGCTGGAAGAAAAATTTTGGAATAAGAACGCAGTTTTAAAGGCAATAGAAAAGCTGGAGGAATTTGGGTATCTGAATGACCTAAACTATGCGATTTCATACATTGAAAGCAAAACTTATGGAAAAAATCGTATTTCTTACAATCTTTTTCAAAAGGGAATTGACAGAAGTACAGTTGAAAAAGCGTATTTGACTTTGGATGAGGAAAAAGAAGAAAATATTGATGATGTAAAACTGAAAAAATTAATTGATAAAAATAGTAGAAAAATCAATTCAAGCAACAGTCGGGATGAAAAGAAACTGAAGGAAGAGCAGAAACTTATACAATATTTGGCAAGGCAAGGTTTTTCTCTTGATAAAATCTTTAAAAAATTAAAAGAGCACAAGGAAAATTACTAATAAGCAGTAAGGGAGGAAAAGAACATGAGAACAATATTTTACCATCTTGTATTAGTCGGAACTTTTATTTATGGAAGTTTTGTTCATATATGGTATTTAATATTCAACAAAGGCGAAAAAAGATATAGATACGTGTGCAAAGTAGCCAAAAACTGGGGTAAAAATCTAATCTGGGGAGCTGGAAGCAAAGTAAATGTTATTTACAAAAATGGCAGTGAGGAAGAAATAAAAAGAATACGAGACACAAACGAAGCAGTTATATTAATTTCAAATCATCAAAGTAATGTTGATATTCCAGTATTGCTTGGATATTTACCACTTGACTTTTCATTTATAGCAAAGAAGGAAATGAAAAAATGGCCTGCAATCGGACGTTGGATGCGTTCCTTTGATTGTATATTTTTAGATAGAAAAAATGCACGGCAAGGAATGAAGGATATGAAAGATGCTATAAGTAAAATAAAAAAAGGGCATTCTTATGTGATTTTTCCTGAAGGAAGCAGAAGCGAAGATGGTACAATAGGTGAGTTTAAAAAAGGAAGTTTCAAACTTGCAACAGATACAAATGCCAGAATTTTGCCAATTACAATTGTTGGAACTTATGAAGTGCAAAGTCGTAAAAGTTTAAAGGTAACGTCAAACAAGGATATAAAAATTATTGTTGATAAGCCAGTAGACTTGAAAACTATGTCAAGAGAAGAAAAAAAAGAAGTTCACAACATTGTAAATAAAATTATAAAAGATAACTATGAAGAATATAAATTGTAAGCAGGGGATAATTTAATACTCCCCTGTTTATTGTGATTTATTTTTATAAAAAAGCACAGGATTAAATAATTAGGAATAAATTTAGGAGAAGTTATTTTATACAAAAAGGAAAGTGATGAGATGAAAGTATTATTAGCAACGAAAAACAAAGGGAAAATAAAAGACTTTGAAAAATTGACTGAGGGAATGGATTTGGAAGTTGTAACAATTTTAGATGGATTAGAGATTCCTGATGTTGTGGAGGATGGAGAAACTTTTGAGGAAAACTCTCAGAAAAAAGCAAAGGAAATTGCAGAATATACTAATATTATAACAGTTTCTGATGATTCAGGACTTTGTGTAGATGCTTTGGATGGAGCACCGGGAGTTTATTCGGCGAGATTTGGGGGAGAAAATGCGACTGACAGCGAAAAGAACCAAAAAATGCTGGAACTTCTGAAGGATGTGAAGAAAGAAAATAGAAAAGCACATTTTGTATCTGTTGTAAGTATTGCCTTTCCAAATGGGGAAATTCATTCATTCCGTGGAGAAATAGAAGGAGAGATTTTGTTTGAAGCAAGAGGTAACAATGGATTTGGTTACAATCCAATTTTTTATTCGTATGAACTAGGAAAATCATTTGGAGAAGCAGATGACGAAGAAAGAAAAAGTGTGAGCCATCGGGCAAGAGCATTTAGAAAGCTTATTGCATCAGGACTTCTGGAAGAAAAGTAAATATTAATTGTTTTTCAGACTAAAAAATAGATTTAGGTAAATTATAAATTTTGATTTCAGTTTTTAGTATTGTTTGTTAAATAAAAAAAAGGCTGGAAGGGAGCTGTTTATTATGGAAATTACTAATGAAAAAATTGAACTTAATGGATTAATTCATAAGGGAGTGGATAAAATTCTGATATTAATGGCGATATTGTCTATTGTTTATGGAATAGCATTTACTTTGCTGGAAAAAATTTCGGTTGCAAGGACAATTTCAGCTTTTTTGCCAGTTGCTGCCATTGTTGTCTGGATTTTATTTATTTTTTTGAGAATTGACAAGTTAAAAGTTGAAAATGGGGTGGTTTCATTAAATGGAAAAAAATTGGATAGTAAAAATACGACAGGATACATGGATAAATATGTGGGAACACCAAGAATACATTTGACAGTGAATGAAGAAAAAATATTATTTGAACCATATGTAAACCGTTACAGCAGAAGCGACACTTCTAATAAAATCACAGCAATCGGATTTTTCCTAAAAGAAAAAGGAATACCCGAAATACAGTATCAAAAAATTTATCGTAAAATCCTGCTTTTGAGATTAGTTATCCTTTTAGGAATAATGGCTCCATTAATAATAACAGTTTAGGAATTTGTTAAGGAGAGAAAAAATAAAAAATGTTAGTAAATTTGGAAATAAATAGGGAAAATCTAAAAAGGAACTTGGAAAAAATACGCTCTATAAATAAAAATATCATTTGTGTAATTAAAGACAATGCCTATGGGCTGGAAATTGAAAATATTTTTCCGATATTGCTAGAAAATAACTGTAATTACTTTGCGGTGGCATATATTGAGGAAGCGATAAAAATTCTTGAAATTCTAAAAAAATTTGAAAAAGAAAAAAAAATAAACTTTTTGAAAAATAAAAGAATAAAGATAATGGTTCTTAATTACATTGAGCCTAAAAATTTGAAATATGTGATAGAAAATAATGTTGAACTTACAATTTTTAATTTTTCACAATTATCTGATTACTTAAAAATTTTGGATAAATTTTTCAAAAATACAGTTTTGAAAATACATATAAAAGTAAACAGTGGAATGAACAGGCTTGGATTTAATGAAAATGAGATTTTGGAATTAATTGAAAAAATAAAAAAATATAAAATAAATTCTAAAAATAACAAACTGGAAATAATCTCTATTTTTTCTCATATTTCAGATGCGGAAAATCAAATTGAAACTGAAAAGCAAGTTGAAAAATATGAAAATATTTTAAAGATATTTGACAAAAATAATGTAAAATACCAGTACAAACATTTGCAGGCAAGTCCGTTGCTTTTTAAATACGGAGAAAAATACAATTATGATTTCGCACGTATTGGAATGGCACTTTATGGAATGGAGCCTTTATCTTATGATGTGGGATTATTAGACGTTATAACAGTAAAGTCGCAAATTATAAACATAAGAAATGTGAAAAAAAACGATAAAATTTCCTATGGAAGTAAAGGCATTGTAAACAGAGACTCTAAAATAGGCATTGTATCAATAGGCTATGCACACGGATTTCAAAAGCAAATTGAAAATTCAGAAGGAGCATATGTTTTAATAAATGGTAAAAAGGCAAAAATTGTTGGAGAAATTTGTATGGATATGATTTTTATTGATTTAACGGACATAGAAAATGTAGAAGTAAATGATGAAGTTGTAATTATTGGGAGTCAGAAAAATGTTGAAAATGGAATTACTGAAAAAATAACATTGAGGCAAGTGGCAAAGTGGGCTGGGACTATACAGGACGATGTGCTGACTAAGTTTTCGGGAATAAAAAAACAGTAAATTGATTTTATTTAAATCTTTTTACTGTTTTTTAGTTTTTGAATTTTTAAAAATTATAGGCTCTAAAAAGATATGAAAAAAAATAACTATCACAACAATAAATATCAAAGGGTTTATTTTATAAGCATGATAAAAATTGCCCTTTATCAATTGTATAAATGCTGTTGTTAAGCCTTCACTCCAATAATGGATATGTAATGGTTTTAAAACAAATCCAAATGGTGACGGTATTTTAAAATAATATCTTATAGAAATTATAAATACAAGTGATATGTACAAAATAAGATTGTTTTTATGATAATTAAATAATAAGTTAAAGTATTTTTTCATATTGATTTCCAATTGTATTAAATTAGTTTATTATGTAAATATTTTAAATCTTAAAAAATTTACATGTTAAATTAACCGATAGGTAAAGAGTCAAAAACTAATTTGTAGTTAAATTCTCTAGTTCTATTCATAACTAAAAACCAGTCAACGATAGTCCAAATACCACATCCACCAGCAGTTAATAATTTTATTATACCTAATCCAATTTCTTTTAGAAGAAATCTATCAATACCCCAAGAACCAAGAAAAAGTGATAAAAGTAGCATTATCATAGGATCTTTTAATTGAATTCCTTGAATTGCGTTGAACTGATTTTGTGAAAGTTTAGATAATCTTGCTTTAAGTTCATTTATTGAATCTTCTGGAAAAAATTTAGCATTCGCCATAATGTATTGTTGTACAAAATCAGGGTTAATTCTATCTGATTGCGGATTAGTAATATCATTCATAACAAATTCCTCCTTTAATAAATTATGCATTAATTATATAATATAATTTTAGTGAATGCAATAAAAATTTTAATTTTAGAGAAGTAAAGGAATTATACAAACGAATTTAAAAAGCAAATTGGAAATGAAATTACTATTGAGGCAATTAGCGAAGTGGGCGGGGACAATGCAGGATGATGTGCTGACTAAGTTTTCGGGAATAAAAAACAATAGATTAATTTATAGCTTTTTACTATTTTATCGCATTTTATAATATATTTCTTTTTAAATAGTGAAAGTCAAAACAAAAAAAGTTATGAAACTAAAGTTGTTTTTTACAAGATTATTAAATAATTATATTTCTATTTTTCAAATGGTAAGTGGTCTACTATAATAAAACTATAAATGAAGTTAATGAAAAATTGCAATTTTAATAAAAATAAGATATAATTAATAAAATAATCTAAAAAATGGAGGCTGTTTTTATGGTAATAGCGATTGTAGAAAATAATGGTTTGAGAAAAGAAGTAAAATTAGGATTCTCATGGACGACATTTTTTTTTGGATGGTTTGTGCCTTTATTTAGAGGTGATAAGGAGGAGGCGATTATGTTTTTGATAACTGGATTTTTAGCCGGAATTATCGGTAGTTTTACTTTTGGACTTGCAATAATCGGATACCGTGTTTTTATTGCATTAAAATATAATCGAATGTATGCAAAAACTCTAATTGAAAAAGGATGGGAACCAGCAAGCGAAAATGATAAACAGCTATTGATTTCAAATGGTGTAATTATGACTAGCAGCAACGAATAATATTATTACAAAGAATAAAAATATGACTCAAGAAATTGTATTAACTTATAATTACTTGAGTTTTTTATTTATTATAAAGTTAATGAAATTAGCAAAATAATATCAAAAGTTAGTGATAATTTAGCTGGTTGTTTAATATTATAAGTATAAATATTAAAAAAATTAGATATATTCGTAAATTCTTTAACTAGAACATTGAAAAAAGATGTAAAAAATTGTAAAATAAATTATAAGTAAAAAAATATAAAGAAAGTAGGGAAAGTAAATGGATTTAAACAAATATGAAACGCTTAAAGAGAGATTTTTGAAATATGTTAAAATTGAGACTAGGTCCGATGAGAAAAATGAGAGCATCCCATCCACACCAACACAGATTGAGTTTGCCAAAATGCTTGTAAAAGAGTTGGAAGAAATAGGAATGGAAGATGTATATGTGAATGAAAATTGCTTTGTTAATGCAACTTTGAAAAGTAATGTTGATAAAGATGTGAAAACTATTGGATTTATTGCACATATGGATACTGCTGATTTTAATGCAGTTAATGTAAATCCACAGATTGTGGAAAACTATGATGGGAAAGATATTGTTTTGAATAGGGAGCAAAATATTGTACTTTCTGTGGACGAATTTCCTAATTTAAAGGATTATGTTGGGAAAACTGTAATTACTACTGATGGAACAACACTTCTGGGAGCTGATGATAAGGCTGGAGTTGTGGAAATTATTGAGGCTATGAAATATCTGATTAACCATCCAGAAATCAAACACGGAACAGTAAAAATAGCGTTTGGGCCTGATGAGGAAATTGGGCGTGGAGCAGATAACTTTAATGTGGATGAATTTGGAGCGGATTTTGCTTATACAATAGATGGTGGACCAGTGGGAGAACTTGAATACGAAAGTTTTAATGCAGCTGGAGCTGTATTTAAAATAAAAGGTAAAAGCGTTCATCCAGGAACAGCCAAAGGAAAAATGATAAATGCAAGTTTAATAGCAGGAGAAATTATAAATAGTTTCCCAGCAGATGAAGTGCCTGAAAAGACAGAAGGATATGAAGGATTTTATTTTCTTGAAAAAATCCGTGCAAATTGTGAAGACGCTGAATTATCATATATTTTAAGGGATCACGACAGACAGAAGTTTGAAGAAAAAAAGAAATTTGCTGAAAATGTTGCAAAAAAAATTAATGAAAAATACAAAAAAGAATTAGCAACAGTTGAAATAAAGGATCAATATTACAACATGGGCGAAATCATAAAGAATCACATGGAAATCGTAGAAATAGCAAAAAAAGCAATGGAAAACCTTGAAATAAAACCAATAATCAAGCCAATCCGTGGAGGAACAGACGGCTCAAAAATCTCATTCATGGGACTTCCTACGCCAAATATTTTCGCAGGTGGGGAAAATTTTCATGGGAAATACGAATTTGTAGCACTTGAGAGTATGATTCTAGCAACTGATGTAATTGTGGAGATTGTAAGATTGAACGCTGAAGGAGAGTAAAAAAATGCGAAAGGCGGCATTAAAAACTTATCTGTATGAAATAATTTTTATATTAGTTTATAAATTAAGCATGGATATATTTTTGAGAGTGTCTTATTTTGTATATTTTTTATTATGGATATTGTCAGTAATAATAATGATATATTTATTTCCGTATTTAATACTACTTTTGATAGGAAATCATTATTTATTTGTTAAATTAGATCCTAAAAAATATATTTTAATAGTAGAAAAAATGTACAAAATTTTTAAAATTAATATTATGAAAGATTTTAACAGAATTAATTTATCAGTTTGTTATTGGCTGCTAAACGAGAAAGAAAAAGCGTTAAAGTATTTAAATAAAATAAAAATAATTAGATTAACGTTGCCAATAATAAAGTTCAATTTAGCTAAAACATATGAAGAAATTGGAAATTTTGAAAAAGCAAAAGAGTTATATAAAGAAGTGGCTGAAAAAGGGAATAAACTTTATATGGGTAAAATTGCACAGGAGAAAATTTTGGAACTAAGTTAATAGAAGGAGTGATTGAGAATGAAAAAAATTTTATTGGTGAGTTTTATTTTATGTAACATCTATGGATTTTCCGCAAAAGTGAGCGTTCAGAGGAGTAGCACTTTAAAAAGTGAAAATAAAGATGGCAAAAACATTGGTGAAATGACTATAAAAGATACGATCAAGGAAATTAGTGAAAATGATAGAAAAAGATTTGAAGAGATAGATTTGGAAAAAAAAGAGAAAAAAGAGGTTATAGATTTAACTATGAAGGAATTGACTGAGCTCGGAATCAATAAAAAATCTATTGAAACAACATTTAAGGCAATCGAAGAAGAAAGTGATTATGACAAAAGAAAGAAACTATTTTTGCAGGCGATAGAAGAAGACAAAAAGAATTATTTGCCATATTATTATTTAGCGCAAGAGGCGGATAATATAAAAGTTGCGATGGAATATTATAAGGATGCGATTAAGGCAAATCCTAAAAATCCGATGGCTTATACTAATCTTGTAGCAAAATATGGACAGGCAGGGATGGAAAAGGAGCAAGTGGAGCTTGCTAAGAAAATGATAACATTGTTTCCAGAGTTTCCAGAAGGATATTATTCGATAGCTGCAATAGATTTTCAAAATGAAAATTATTCAAATTCAATAAAATATGCAAAATTGGCGATAGATAAATATGATAAAATGAAGAAACTGGATTATTCTTATGTTACAGAATCAGCAAAATACAGATATAAGGCGGATGCTCAGTATCTTGTATTTTTAAATTATATTCAAATGAAAAAGTATGATGAAGCATTTGAATATTCTAAAGAAGCATACATTTTTATGGCTCAACATGATAATGATTTGAGATTTCAAATTTACAGTATGCTTGCTGATTTTACAGAAGAGATAAAAAATAAGAATAAGGAAAAATATAAGGAATATATTTCAAAATTAAATGCACTAAGATTGGCAGAAGAGCTTGTGAAGGCAAATAATAAAATAAAAAGTGGAAAAGCAGGCGATAAAACTATAAAATTTAGCCCTTTAAAAGCAGATTAAATTTAAAAATGAAACATATAAAATAAAAATATAACAAGGAAGGATGTTGATTGAAATGTTTGATTTGGCTGGAGAAGTTGCTCTTGTCACGGGCGGAGCAAAAGGTATAGGAAAAGGTATTGCAAAAGCATTGAAACAAGCTAGAGCAAAAATCATTATAGGAGATATCGATAAAGAAAAAGGTAAGGAAACAGCAAGTGAACTGGATGACGAATTTTATTATCTTGATGTTACAGATAAAGAACAAGTTCAGTATGTTGTCCAAAGCATTTACGAAAAATATGGCAAATTAAGCATCCTATGTTCAAATGCGGGAATTTTTCCACAAGTAAGCATTGAAAATATGACAGAAAAAGATTGGGATAAAGTTCAAGATATAAATGTAAAGGGAACTTTTTTTGTAGCACAAGCAGTACTAAAATATATGAAAAAACAAAGCTATGGGCGAGTAATACTGACTTCTTCGATTACAGGGCCTATTACAGGATTTTATGGATGGGCACATTATGGTGCTAGTAAAGCCGCACAGTTGGGATTTATGCGAAGTGCAGCATTGGAGTATGCAAAATATGGAATTACAGTTAATGCTATTCAGCCAGGAAATATATTAACAGATGGATTGATAGAGGCTGGAGAGGAATATATGAAAAAAATGAAGGATATAATACCAGTATATACTTTGGGAAAACCTGAAGATATTGGATACACAGCAGTTTTCTTGGCCAGTCGAGAAGCTGGTTTTATTACAGGTCAAACAATAATTGTAGATGGTGGGCAGGTATTACCAGAAACTCCCAATATGTAGGAAATAAAAGATTACATTATGATTAAACTTAGTTTAAGTTTGGAAAAATTGTAAAAAAATCTTTTAAAAAAAGTATTGAAATTATATCTTGTTTTGTGATAAAATGATATAATTTAAAATAAGGCAAGAAAAGTAATACAGAAGAGTCTAGTTTCATAAAATTTTCTCTTGATTTACTAAATTTGCAAATTTGGAAATTAAAAATAAAACGAGGAGGATATTTAAAATGAGTCAAAAAGATAAAATTGTAATTTCTGAAGGATTAACTTTTGATGATGTGTTATTAATCCCACAAGCATCAAGTGTAGTACCACATGAAGTCTCTTTAAAAACTAATTTAACTAAAAAATTGGTGTTAAATATTCCAATATTAAGTGCAGCAATGGATACTGTTACAGAATCAAAACTTGCAATTGCACTTGCAAGAGAAGGTGGAATAGGCTTCATTCATAAAAATATGACGATTGAAAGACAGGCTGAAGAAGTGTCGAAGGTAAAAAGATATGAAAGCGGTATGATTACAAATCCAATTACATTGAAGGAAGATGCTATTTTAAAAGATGCAAATGACTTGATGAAAAATTATAAAGTTTCGGGACTTCCTGTAGTTGATAATGACGGTAATTTAAAAGGAATTATTACCAACCGTGACTTGAAATATAGAGAAGATTTATCATTAAAAGTTGTAGATATTATGACTAAAGATAACTTGGTAACTGCACCTGTTGGGACGACTCTTGAAGGTGCTAAATCAATTCTTTTAGAAAATAGAATTGAAAAATTGCCAATCGTTGAAGGTACAAAATTAAAAGGATTAATTACAATTAAAGATATTGACAATGTTATAAATTATCCTAATGCGGCAAAAGATGAGCAAGGTAGACTTAGAGTTGGGGCAGGAGTTGGAGTTGGAACTGATACAGTGAGAAGAGTTGCAGCTTTAGTAGAAGCTGGGGTTGATATTATTGCTGTTGATTCAGCACATGGACATTCAATAGGAGTTATTAACAAAATAAAAGAAATTAGAGCGGCTTTTCCTGATTTAGACATTATCGGAGGAAATATTGTAACTCCAGAAGCAGCGCTTGATTTGATAGAAGCAGGAATAAATGCAGTGAAAGTAGGAGTTGGACCAGGGTCAATCTGTACAACTAGAGTTGTGTCAGGAGTTGGAGTTCCACAAATTTCGGCTGTAATGAATATTGCGGAAGTTTGTAAAGACAAAGGAATCGGACTTATTGCCGATGGTGGAATAAAATTATCTGGAGATGTTGTAAAAGCCATTGCGGCTGGAGCAGACTGTGTTATGCTTGGAGGAATGCTTGCGGGAACTGATGAAGCGCCAGGAGAAGAAATTTTATATAATGGAAGAAAATTTAAGACTTATGCAGGGATGGGTTCACTTGCGGCTATGAAGAGAGGAAGCAGCGACAGATATTTTCAGCTTGAAGCGGCAACAGAAAAATTAGTTCCAGAAGGAATCGAATCAATGGTTCCTTATAAAGGTGCATTAAAAGATACAGTTTATCAAATTTGCGGTGGACTTCGTTCTGGAATGGGATACTGCGGAACAGCTACAATTGAAGATTTAAAAGAAAATGGAAAATTTGTAAAAATAACAGGAGCAGGATTGAAGGAAAGTCACCCACATGATGTTATAATTACGAAGGAAGCACCTAATTATAATAATTCAAATAATTAAAATTAAAGGAATTTGTGAAAGGATGAGAATGAATAAATTAAAAAAAATAGCACTTTTATCAGTATTGGTGTTTGGAATAAGTGTTTTGTCTTATTCCTATGAAGATTACTATCAAAAAATTTATACAGTGAAAATTTCTAAAAATGATTTGTTTAAAATCGTAAATGCAACTAAAAATCAGCAAAAAAAATTGTCAAAAATATTTGATGAATATCAAAAAAAGGCTGAGAGAGTAGAAAAGGATTTAGTCCAGTTTGATGGGAAAAAAGCTAAAATTGGTAAAATAGAAGAAGACAGATACAGAGCAATTGCAAGAGTTTTGTCAAATGAACAGCTGGAAGCTTATAATTCTTATATAAATTCCCAAAAGAGCTTGTTTAACGAAAAAAATGATAAAGTAAAAAACTTTATTGACAGTATGGATTTGTCAAATGAGCAAAAAGTACGTATTTTGAAATATGAGCGGGATTTTAAACGAGAAGTCGGTAAATTAAAGGATCAAAGATTGACAGAAGAGAATTTTATTGAAAAATATCAAGAATTAAAGCAGGAAAGAAATGAAAAAATGCGTACAGTTTTGTTAGATGATCAGGTAAAATTGATAGAAAATTTTTAAAGTATTGACAAAAGTTATAAAAAAATGTTAAAATACAACGATTAATCACACTTTGTATTGTTTAGAGATAGGGTGTTGCAATTTTATAATTTATTTTTGAAAAATTTTTTGTTTAAAAAAATAGAATAAAATAAAACATGAAAATTACAATCTGTCTTTTAAAGAAAAGTGGGAGAAAAACCAAAAAAAAATTAGGAGGAAAAACGTAATGGCAGTAATTACAATGAAACAATTATTAGAAGTAGGAGCACATTTTGGACATCAAGCAAAAAGATGGAATCCTAAAATGAAACCTTATATCTTTACAGAAAGAAATGGAATCCACATTTTGGATTTACACCAAACTTTAGGAGCAACTGAAGCAGCTTACGAATTTGTAAGACAAATTTCTGAAGAAGGTGGAAAAGTATTATTCGTAGGAACTAAAAAACAAGCTCAAGAAGCTATTAAAGAAGAAGCAGAAAGAGCTGGAGGATTCTATGTAAACCACAGATGGTTAGGTGGACTTTTAACTAATTTAGACACAATAAAAACAAGAGTAAAAAGATTAAAAGAACTTGAAGAAATGGATGCTGACGGAACTTTAGATGAAGCATACACTAAAAAAGAAGCAGGATTATTAAGAAAAGAAATGGCAAAACTTTCTAAAAATATTGGTGGAATTAAAGAAATGAACACTTTACCAGCTGCATTGTTTGTAGTTGACATCAAAAAAGAATTCTTAGCATTAGAAGAAGCTAAAAAATTAGGAATTCCTGTAATCGCATTAATCGATACAAACGTAGATCCTGATTTAGTAACTTACAAAATCCCAGCAAATGATGATGCTATAAGATCAGTAAAATTATTTGCACAAGTTATTGCAAATGCTGCAATTGAAGGAAACGGTGGAATCGAAAATGTTGTTGAAGGAGCAGAAGTAGAAGTTCCTGCAAACGAAGAAATCGCTGAAGAAGTTGTTGAAGAAACTACAGAAGCGTAATTTAAAAATATAATCCAAAAATTGAATAAAAATAACAGGGGAATAAAGCCATTCCCCTATTCTCATAAAAATAGCAATTAAAAAATAAAAAGAACAACCTCATATTTCTATTGGTCAAGAAATAAAAAGGAAAGGATGAGAAATCATGAAAAAAGTTTTAATGGGATTATTTTTAATAGCAAGTTTAAGTATTTTGGGTATAAATAAAGGAAAATCTCCAATGGAGCATGATATAAATTATGTATGGTATCATTATGAATTGGATTCTAAGTATGAAAACCTATTTTCAAAACAAAAAAAGGAATTTAAGGATAAGTGGGACATTTACCAAGATAAGAATGATCATAAAAATTTTATTGTGCTACTAAAAAAATATATTGAGAAATATCCAAACGATGCTTATGCCTATGAAGCTCTAGGTACAATGTATATGGCAACGAATAATTTTAAGGAAGCAGAAAAAAATTATTTAAAAGCTATGGAGCTGGGAGATAATGATACAGCGAAATTTTCTTTAGTTGTTCTGTATAGCAAGAAAGAGTTAAATAATGATAAAGAAAAATCAAAACTTGCTGAGAAATATTATGAAGAACTAAAAAAAGAAGGATTCAAATCATATGACAGCCTTGAAATTCTTAGAGCTTCTAAAACTGGGGCATTACTAGGAAGTGCTAAGGCGATATTTGGATTAGCGGCTTATTATGATAATTATGAAAACTATAAAATATCAGAAAAATATGCTACAAAATTTTTGGAATTTGATAAGGAAAATTTAGATAATTTAACGTTTTTAAGCAACGCATACATTGCTCAAAAAAAATATGCTGAATCAGAAAAACTATTTTTACCACTCGCTCAAAAAGGAATGATGCAGGCACAATATCTTTTAGCACTTGGATATTATCACGCTGGAAATCTTAAGGAATCAGAAAAATGGGCTAAAAAGACGCTGGAAAAACCTGAAAGAAAACAGTCAGATGATATTGAAGCAGCGAAAGAATTGCTGAATCGAATAAATTCAAAATTAAAAGAATTAAATAAAAAATAAAGGGAATGGTGAAAATTATGAAAAAAGTTTTAATTGGATTGTTTTTGGTAGCAAGTTTAGGTGTTTTAGGTGCAAAAAATCAAACTCTAGATACAGCAAATGATGTAAAAAAAGGAAAATATTTTTTAGATCATGAGATAACTTATGTAGAAGCTCATTATGAAATAGATCCTAAATATGAAAATATATACTCAAAAGAAAAGAAAGAGTTTAAAGATAAGTCGATAGCTTATGTGAATAAAAAAGACTATAAAAGTTTAGCCGAACTATTCAAAAAATATATTGAAAAATATCCAGATGATGCTTTTGGTTACGAAACTTTAGGTACAACATACATGGCAATAGATAATTTTAAGGAATCAGAAAAATATTATTTAAAGGCTATAGAGCTTGGTGATACTGATACTGGTAAATATTCATTGGCTCTTTTGTATATTGAC
Organism: Leptotrichia massiliensis; assembly: GCF_900104625.1. NCBI lineage: Bacteria > Fusobacteriati > Fusobacteriota > Fusobacteriia > Fusobacteriales > Leptotrichiaceae > Leptotrichia > Leptotrichia massiliensis. The sequence continues at coordinate 1,361,273 of NZ_FNVZ01000005.1, read as the reverse complement.
GAAGATTTAAATAAAGACAAGCAAAAAATTGAACTTGGTAAAAAATACATCGAGGAATTAGAAAATGAAGGATTTAAATCTCATTATAGCCTTAAGGATCTTAGGAATACTAAAAATACTGCATTAATAGGAAATGCTTATGCAACATTAAGATTAGCGGCTTTTTATAGTAATTATGGAAATCATAAGATGGCAGAAAAATACGCAACTGAGTTTTTAGAATTTGATAAGGAAGATGTCCAAAACTTGAACATATTGAGTGAAGCATATATTGCTCAGAAAAAATATTCAGAATCAGAAAAATTCTTTTTACCACTTGCTCAAAAAGGAAATTCACAAGCACAATACCTTTTAGCACTTGGGTATTATTATGCTGAAAATCTTAGAGAAGCGGAAAGCTGGGCTAAAAAGGCGTTGGTGCAAGCTGAAAAAAGAAAACATTCAGATAATACTAGAGCAGTAAAAGAATTATTGAGTTTTATAAATTCAAAGTCAAAAATGCAAAATAAAAAGTAGGTGGAAATTATGAAAAAAGTTTTAATTGGATTGTTTTTGGTAGCAAGTTTAAGTGTTTTAGGTGCGAAAAATACAAAAAAAGCAGCAAGTACCCAAAATTATACTAAAAATGTAAATAATCAATATTCTGTAGTAGATGGAAACCTTATGAATATGTATTCAAAAGAAAAAAATGAATTTAAGAATAAATATATTGCTTTAACTGAAAAGAGAGATAAGAAAAATTTAATTGCATTATTAAAAGAATATGTTAAAAAATATCCAAATGATGCTTACGCTTATGAAGAGATAGGAACTGATTATGCTATATTAGGTAATCAAAAAGAGGCAGAGAATTATTATTTAAAAGCAATTGAGTTAGGAGATAATGACACAGGAGCTTACTCACTGGTTTTATTATACAGTGATGAAGATTCTCTAAAATTATTAAATTTAACTGCTAAAGAGAAAAAAGAAAAAATGAACATAGCAGATAAATATGAAAAGCAACTATCAGATGCTGGTTTTACACATGACAAACTTAAACAACTTAGAGAACACAAACAAATGGCATTAATTGGTAATGCATACTCAATATACCGATTAGCACTCCATTATTATGGTACTAAAAATTATAAGATGGCAGAAAAATATGCGAAGGACTTTTTAGAATTTGATAACGAAAATCCAGAAATTTTAAATATGCTAAAAAATGTTTCAAAATAATTTTTGTGAATAATAAGTTAATCGTTAAGCAAAATAAGAGATAAAGGGAATGATGAAAACTATGAAAAAATTTTTAGTTGGACTATTTTTAGTAGCAAGTTTAAGTGTTCTAGGTGCAAATGTAAATATCGAACGTAAATTAAGCACTGATAGGGAAGATAAGTTTTTAATGCTGGATGAAGTTAGTTATGTACCACATTATGAAAAATTTATGAATACTTATGCAAAAGAAAAAGATGATTTTAGAAAAAATTTCCGAGCTATGCAGGAAAAAAATGATAATAAAGGTTTAATTGCTCTAATGAAAAAATACATTGAAAAATATCCAGATGATGCTTATGCATACGAAGTTATGGGATCATTATATGTTTCAGAGAATAATACAAAGGAAGCTGATAAATATTTTTCAAAAGCTATTGAATTAGGTGATGATGATACTGGTAAATATTCTTTTGTTCTTTTATATGCAAATGAAAAAAAGGGAGCCAAAAGGAAACAGGCTGATAAATATTTTGAAGAATTATCACAAGGAAGTTATTCAGAAAGAGGGCTTAGGGAACTTAGAATAAGTAAAACCGAAGCATTGACTGGTAATGCTTATGCGATATTAAGATTAGCAGCTTTTTATTATGATTCTGGACATCCTAGACAAGCTGAAAAATATGCAAAAGAGTTTTTAGAATTTGATAAAGAAGATTACTTTATTATAGAAATGCTGTCTGGAACATATTTTGAACAAAAAAAATATGCGGAAGCAGAGAAATTTCTTTTACCACTTGCGAAAAAAGGGAATACACAAGCACAATGGTTTTTAGCAATGGTATATTTTGAAACTAAGAAGTTTAAAGAAGCAGAAAGCTGGGCAAAAAAGGCATTAGATGGAGCTAAAAAAGAAGGTTCTTTTAGTAAACATATAGAACAATTATTAATGATGTTAGATGGAGAATTAAATAAATAAAAAATTAAAAATATAGGAGGAAATAAAGTGGCAATTACAACAGCACTTATTAAAGAATTAAGAGAAAGAACAGGAGCAGGAATGCTTGACTGTAAAAAAGCTTTACAAGAAAATGACGGAGATATTGAAAAAGCAATTGACTGGTTAAGAGAAAAAGGGATTGCTAAGGCAGCTAAAAAATCTGGAAGAGTTGCAGCGGAAGGATTGGTATTTGCAGCGATTTCTGAAGATAGAAAAAAAGGTGCTATCTTGGAATTCAACTCTGAAACTGACTTCGTTGCTAAAAACGATGAATTCAAATCTTTTGGAGAAAAATTGGTAGCATTGACTTTAAGCCATGATTTAACAAGCGAAGACGAATTAAAAGCATTTGAACTTGAAGGAAAAACTGTTGAAACTCATTTGACAGAATTAATCGCTAAAATTGGTGAAAATATGAATATTAGAAGATTAAAAGTTGTTTCAACTGACGGATTCATCGAAACTTATATTCACTTAGGTGGAAAAATCGGTGTATTATTAAATGTTAATGGAGAAGCTACTTCTGAAAACATTGAAAAAGCAAAAGGTGTTGCAATGCATATCGCAGCAATGGATCCAAAATATTTGGATAAATCACAAGTTACAGCTGATGATTTGGAAAGAGAGAAAGAAATCGCAAGACATCAATTGGAATCAGAAGGAAAACCAGCTAATATTATTGAAAAAATATTAGAAGGAAAAATGAGAAAATTCTACGAAGAAAACTGTTTAGTGCAACAAAAATATGTTAGAGATGACAGCGTTACTATCGAACAATTTATTGCCCCAAGTACAATAAATTCATTTGACAGATTTAAAGTTGGAGAAGGAATCGAAAGAGAAGAAGTAGATTTTGCTGCTGAAGTAGCTGCACAAATTTCTGGAAATTAGTTTTACTATAAGGGGAATGAATCCCCTTATTTTTTCGCAAATTTTTAAATAATTGTTTTAGACAAAGCATATTTATTTAATTTATAAAATTTATGGAGGTTCCTATAATGCTTAAATATAAAAGAATATTATTAAAACTAAGTGGAGAAGCACTTGCAGGGAATAAGGAATTTGGTTTTTCAAATGAAGTGCTTGAAAGTTTTGCAAAACAGATAAAGGATGTACATGAAAAAGGTGTACAAATTGCTATTGTTATCGGTGGTGGAAATATTTTCCGTGGAATAAGCGGGATGGAAAAAGGCTTTGACAGAGTGACTGGAGATACGATGGGAATGCTTGCGACAATTATGAATGGACTTGCACTGCAAAATGCAATTGAAAGCATAGGAGTACCAACGAGAGTCATGACAGCACTTCAAATGCCGCAAGTAGCCGAACTTTATATTAGACGTAAAGCAATAAGACATCTGGAAAAAGGAAGAGTTGTTATTTTTGCAGGTGGAACAAGCAATCCTTATTTTACAACAGATTCTTCGGGAGCATTAAGAGCTGTGGAAATCCAGGCAGATGTACTTGCGAAAGGAACAAAAGTTGATGGAATTTATGATAAAGATCCGATGAAATTTGATGACGCTGTAAGATACGAGACAGTAACTTTTGATGAAGCTATTTCAAAAAATCTTGGAGTAATGGATACAGCGGCACTTTCATTATGTAGAGAAAATCATATGCCGATTGTGGTGTTTAACGCTTTGGAAGAAGGAAATATATTAAAAATGGCTCAAGGCGATAATATAGGAACAACTGTAAAAAAATAATTGACAGAAAATATAATTTGATATAAAATATTTTAATAAAAAATAAAAAGGTGGTAAAAATGTTAGAAGCAATTTTAAAAGAAGCTGAAGAAAAAATGCAAAAATCTGTAGAAAATACAAAAACAAAATTTTCTCATGTAAGAGCTGGGCGTGCGAGCGTTTCTATGCTTGATGGAGTAACTGTGGAAGCTTATGGTTCTGCTACCCCACTTAATCAAGTTGGAACAGTTTCAGCTCCAGAAGCTAGATTATTGGTAATTGATCCTTGGGACAAATCATTAATTCCAGCAATTGAAAAAACGATTTTACAGGCAAACTTAGGATTTAATCCGTCAAATGATGGGAAAATCATCAGACTTGTAGTACCAGAACTTACAGAAGACCGTAGAAAAGAATATGTAAAAATGGTAAAAAAAGAAGCTGAAGAAGGAAAAGTAGCAATTAGAAACGTGAGAAAAGAAGTAAACAATAAACTAAGAAAACTTGAAAAAGATAGTGAAATCACAGAAGATGAACTAAAATCAAGCGAAGAAAAAGTACAAAAATCAACTGATAAATTTATCGCACAAGTTGACGATGCTTTGAGTAAAAAAGAAAAAGAATTGCTGACAGTTTAATTTTTAGAAAAAAATTTATAAATGAAATAAAAATAGGGAATTATGTCTAATTTTGTTAGAATTAGAACAGTTCCCTTTTTATATTTTAAATAATACTTGAGATTTATCTTCATTTAGAAATATTATTTCCAAAATAATTTATCAAATAATGTTTTTCGAGGTGGCATTCCTTCCAGTTTAACTCCATTTTTAATCCAGTATGTTTTTTTGGAAATATCATAAAGTGGCTTGTCTGCCAAGCTATCAGAATAAAATTCTGTGATTTCGTACTCAAAATCATTTTGTTTTGCCCATTCGTTCAATTTCTTTACTTTTTCATCGCCTTTATTATTTTCCCCATCAATTTTAGCAATGAAAGTTTCCTTGTTATCGTTTACAAAATTTGTACCAAAGACCTTGTCATAGCCAAGTGACAATAAAAATTTTTCTATTAGAAATAATGGGCTTGCAGAAGAAACGATAACCATTTCGCATTCTTTTTTGTTTTTTTCCAGTTCGCTTTTTATCCACGGATAAATTTTATGTTTTTTTGTTTCCCAAAAATCTGCGACTAATTGTTCAATTTCTTCTCTTGAATGAGTTTCCAAAAATTCAAAATATCTTTCTTTCAAAGTAGTCAAATTTATTATTTTTATTAGATAAAAAAGTAAATCCTTTGAATATTTTATCAAAAATAAAATAGATTTTAGTGGATATTTTTTTAAATAAAATGTGGAAAAGTTAACACCAGTTTCTCCATCGTAGATTGTTTTGTCAAAATCATAAACTATAATTTTTTTTTTCATTAATTAACTCTCTTTCTTTGATTATTTTCGTTTAAAACCAATTTTTGATATACAGTTAAGTTATTAGCAGATTTATTAAAATTTTTGCATGGAAAATTCCAATGTTTTTCCGTACAAAACATATTTTGTATTTTGCAATTCTTTAATATTTTTTGTATTTAAGGCACACATTATCATTTTGCATTCAGTTTTCCAGTTTTCCACAATTTTGATTATGCTTTCAACATCATATTTTACAGCTAATTCTAAAATCGTTCTGGAAAGACCGACAGCCTTTGCTCCTAAAACTAAGCATTTTATTATATCTAGAGGATTTCTTACACCGCCACTTGCGATAATTTCCACTTTGTCAGTATAATCTTTTAAGTTTAAAAGGCAGGAAACCGTAGTTTGTCCCCAGTTATTAAGGTAATCAAGGCTATTTTCACGTCGCATATTTTCAATAAAGGCAAAACTTGTGCCACCCCGTCCGCTTATGTCAAAAGTTTTTATTCCCATCCTAATTCCATGTTTTATAGTATCTTCAGTCATTCCAAAGCCAACTTCTTTTAAAATAATTGGAATTTCTATATTTTGAACAAATTCTTTCAAATTATTTTTCCATTCGTTAAAATTTCGGCTGCCTTCTGGCATAATTAATTCCTGCATCAGATTTACGTGAACTTGTAAAAATAGTGGATTTAGAGCTTTTATAGCAGCAATTCCAGCTGTGTAATTTTTATCAATTCCAATATTTGTAGCAAGCTGTAAATCTGGATTTTCTTTTTTTACAATCTTAAATGAATCATCATCAGAATTTTTTAGAGCGGCACTATACGAGCCTGTTACAAATAACAAATTGCATTCATTCGCAACTTTTGCCAGTTTTTGATTAATTTTTTTTGCATTTTCACTTCCGCCTGTAATTGCGTTAATAAAAAATGGAAATTCAAAATCGTGGCTTGCAAAATGAGTTGATAAATCAATTTCATCCAGATTATATTTTGGAATGGAACTATGAATAAGTTCAACATCGTCAAAGCTGTTATAGTCACTTTCGTGTTCCAATGCATACTTGATATGATCATCTTTTCTATTTTTCATATTTCTCCTATTTTTTATAATTTTTCAACATACAGCAATTCAATCCCAAATTTTTCCCATCTATCAATAATAGTTTTTGTATCATTTTTATTAAAGGAAAGGGCAATTCCGCAATCTCCACCGCCAGCACCGCTACTTTTGGCACAAATATCCAGTTTTTGGGCAGAATTTACTAATTTTAATAATTTTTGGCTATAGATATTTTCATTTAAGTTTTGAAGTAATTTCCCATTTTTATTAATGCATTTTTTTATCATTGGCTTATCTCCATTTTTCATGGCAATCCTCAAATCTTGTACGGTATTTTCTACATTTTTTAAAAAGTTTTCATCAATGGAACTTTTTACGATGTTTATTAAATTACTGGAAATAGCAGGTTCTTTTGTCCAGCCGACTAAAAAATTACAATTTAAATTGTTTTTGTTAAACTGAAGTTCGGAAATTTCGTAATTCCAGTTAGTTTTTAGAACACTTTCCAGAGTTTCGTTTTTCATTAACTCACTAATTTTTTTTCTGTCAAAGGATTTATAAAAAATTAAGTTTCCGTAGGAAATGCAGGCTATATCGCCCATAGATCCGTTATCTCCACGTTTTAGCAGCACATAGGAAGACAGCTTGAAAAGTATTTCCTTTGAAATTTCAAGATTGTAGAGGCTTAAAATGGATTTTATTGTTAAAACAACAACACTTCCGCTTGAGCCAATTCCTAGTTTTATGTCATCTATTTCCATTTTTCCATTAATTTCTAGATTAAAAGGCTTAATTTCCAAATTTTGTAATTTTAAATATTCATTCATAACGGATATTGCTTCACAGATTAGTGAATAATTTTTATCAAAAATTTGTGAAGTTTTTTTATCGAAAGCAGTTTTTTCAAGAGTTATGGCATAATCAAACATATCTGAAAAAATTGTGTATTTATCAGCAAAATTTATTTTTGAAGTCATAAAAATATTTATGTTTTTTATGATTGCACTTTGTCCAGCTGTTAGAATGGAATATTCTCCAGCAATATAAAGTTTTCCACAAGTTTGATTAGTTATTATTTTATTTTTCATTTTAATATTTCTTTCTTTTTTATAATTTTTAATTAACAAATTATACCACAAAAAATGGTTATAGTAAAACAGCTTTATGATGATTTTTTTGATTTTTATCAGTTTGATTCTGGCTTAATTAAAGATATATTTTAATATTATCTGACGAGAAGTCCCTAACTTCTGTAAATGAAAAAAGTTCGCATAATTGACAATACAAATATAATGTGATAACATTAATTAAACAAATTGAAAAAAGGATGTGATTTGAATGAATGAAGTAATAAAACAATTGCAAAATAGACGTTCTGTAAGGGAATTTACAGGGGAAACGATAAAAGAAGAAGATTTAAAGACAATACTTGCGACTGCTCAAAGAGCTGCAAATTCAGTTAATGGACAGCAGACTTCGTTAATTATCATAAAAGATAAGGAAAAATTGGAAAAAATTGCAGAACTTTGCGGAGGACAGAAACATATTACACAGGCTGGTGCTTTTGTATTTGTCTTAGTTGACTTTCATCGTGGAGTTTATGCTGCAAATTCTGTTGGAAAGAGAAATATTGGACCAAAATCTGCGGATGGATTGCTAGTTGGTGCAGTGGACGCTGGAATAATGGTAAATGCATTGCAAACTGCGGCTCATGCACTTGGATACGGGACTACTGTAATTGGGGCAATAAGAAAAGCAACAAAAGAATTTATAAAAATGTTGGAACTTCCAGAATATGTATTTCCAATTGTTGGGACTACTATCGGAGTGCCTGTTGAAAGAAAATTGACAAGAGTAAAACCAAGAGTTCCATTAGATACATTTGTATTTGAAGATACTTATAATGCGAAAAAAGTGGAGGAAGGAGTGGAATTTCACGAAAAAGACACGATAGAATGGCGTGAAGAAAATGGTACACCACAATTACCTTCATACAAGGAAATGATTGCAAGAATTTACGAAAATTTCTATAATACATCAAAACAGGACTTGGAAGATCAGGGATTCAGATTTGCTGATGAACTGGATAAGAAATAATTAATGGAATTTTTTAGAACGGAAATTACTAGATTAAATTATTTTTGAAATTATAAAAAAATAGGGAAAATTCTAAATTTCTTTAATTTTTATGATTTAATATGGCTTAGTTTTAAAAGTAAAGTGGGAAAGAGAAAATATTATGAATTTTTTAGCACATTCGCTGATTTCGTTGGAAATTGATGAAAAGGCAAATAAAAAAACGCTGTATGGAAATTTTACCGGAGATTTTTACAAAGGGTTAGTTGATAAAATAGATCTTTCTGATGAATTGAAAGAAGGAATTGTCTTACATAGGATAATAGACGGCATTTCTGATAGGAATGAGAATTTTCTAAATGAGTTGCTTACAGAAAAATTTGGTATTTTTAAAGGAATTGTGGCAGATATGTTTATTGATCATTTTTTATCCCAAAATTTTAATAGATTATTCAATGAAAATATTAATAATATTGAAAAGAAAATATTGTATAATGTATCTGAAAATCAAAAAGTTTTTCCAAAAAATTTTGTTGGAACTTTCAAATGGATTAACAGTGAGAAAGTAATGTCAAATTACAAAAATATTGATTTTTTGGAGCGTGCATTTTATGGAATTTCTCAAAGAGTTAGAAAAGGAGAGATTTTAAAATTAGCTGTGCAAGAATTAAAAAAAGGCTATAATTCTTTTGAAGAAAGATCAATAAACGAATTTTTTTATGTAAAAGAAGAAAGTATAAAAAAATTTTTTGAAAATAAAGTTTGATTTTAGAGCGTTTTTGCTATAATTTTGATTTTTAAATATAGTTTAATAGAAAGAAATTGGAGGAAGAAGAAAAATGATAAAATTTAAAAAAGTAAGAAAAATGCTAATGGGATTAATGGTTGTGGGACAATTAATAGCTGTACCAGCTGTGGCAAATGCAGCACCATCAAAAGAGTCTGTAGAAGTAAAAAAATATGATTCATTAAAAGCAGCAGCAGAAGACTATGCAAAAGTTTTGCAAGAAATTTCAAATTATGGTTCAAGACAGATGTTAAAATCTATAAACCCTGATGTTGATAAATATGTTGCTAAAAAAAATAATGCGACATTAAAAAAACAATGGGAAGATTCAAATACAATGCTTATTGAGCAGTTTGATGTATCTGTTTACAAAGTGAATGAAAATGGAAATGAAGGTGAAGTTGTATTTTTGATAAAAGGATACGATGAAAATGCTTTAAATAAGTATTTGGGAGATAATGCTAGTAAATATGTAGAAAAAGTTGATAATTCAAAAGATGAAATAGAAGTTAATATTGATAAATATATAAAATTACAGTATGATTATCTAACAAAAACAAAAAAAATTAATTTAGCTACTTCAACAGTTAAATTTAAAAAAGGTAGCGACAATAAATGGCAAGTTGTTAAATAAATAACTGTGTAACAATTAAAAAATAATTTTTGAAACTTATAGAATTTTGATATTTTATAAGTTTTTTTTATATATAGAATTTATTTAAAAATAATTTTGTTAAAATTTGTTTAATTTTTTCATTTTGCTTATTTTTTATTTTTTAATCTTTTTTAAAAAAATAATATTTTATAATTAATATGAAAACACAAAGAAATTAGTATTTAATTAATTTTGCTTTTCAAAATGTGTTTTTTATCAAAAAAACTTGACATATTTTTTTTTATAGGGTATACTAAGATTGTTTCAATAGTCTTTGTAAAATGATACGGATTTAATAATTTTATAAATAAAAAAAAGGAAAATCTTGAGGAATAGTAAGTTTTGTAAAGTTGAGCTATTGTATCCGTTGTGTCAAAAACATTGATTTAATGAACAATTTAATAAAATTAGAAAAAGATTAAAAAAAGAAATATTTTTTTAGAGAGTAAGAAATTTTGTGTTTTTAAAATAGTAAAAAAATTATCGTTTTTTAATTATAACTGTACAAATAAAGAAAAGGAGACAAGTCAACATGATATAAAATAAGTTTTTCTTATGAATATGTATTATGTTGCTTTTGCTGTATAAAATTTTATGAATGATTGTATGTGTTATTAATTAGAAAATAGAAAATTTGATTTTATGAGAAATTTCTTATCCCAAATAGGAAGTAAAAAAGGGCTATAAGCGAATTGAATATTGCTTTTTGGTAATTAATTCGTTAATCTAAAAAATTATTTGAACTTAAAATATTGTATATAAATTAATATGGTAACTAACCATCTTCTTGACAAATTAAAAATTTAGTTTATATCTAGTATTATAAGGATTATAATTTTAAAAATAAAAAAGTAGTTAATTTTTTATTTGTTGAAATCACTATCACTCACTTACCAATTTTAACAAAAAATTAATTATTTCTACAAAAAATCACTTATTAGTGCTCTTAGTAACTTTCACTATATATTGTTTTTATTTATTTTTCTGAATTTATTATAGTTTCAAAATCATGTTTTTAATCTTTTGTTTTTTATTATTGACTATTCTAGTACTTACTTTTTTGGTACAGAATGAAACATTATACTGCTTAATAGTCACTTTTTGACTATTTTCATAATTTTAAGGAGGAAGATATGAGTAATAACTTACGACAGATTGCTAAAGATTTGCGATCATTTGTGAAAAGATGTAAAGATGTACACTATTCTGACAGCCTGTTAATCACTTTCCTTGTTACTGGGCTTCTTACATTTGTGCCTAGAACACTTATTGCCGATGTGGTTACAGAACAACAGGAAGTAACAGCACAAACATACGATGCCATTACTGATCTTAGACAGTCTTTCATACGTGCTAGAAAAGAAAATGAGCAATCTTTAAAAGGTGCCGAAAGAGAACTTGCAATGTTGTTGCAACAAGGAGAACAAGTAATTAAAAGTCCATGGGCATCATTCCAATTTGGTACAGGATATACAAATAACGACTGGGGAACTACTTACAGAGGACGTGGAGGTAAATTCCTAGAATATTACAGAAGAGATAATGATTTGACTAAATATGTATTTGATGCAAATAAACATTTGTACGGGGCTACTAACTTAAATATACCTCGTAACCAAGAGCCAAATTCATTAACTATTAATCCAGCTAATGTACATGAGCCTTATAAACCTTATGTTCCTGAAAGAATGGATAATATTAATATGCCAAATGCGGTAAGTTATAATCCAGTTATTTATACAAGTAACAGTATAAACTTACCAGCTAATTATGTTCAAAATGGAACTACTACAGGATATACTCTAAATCCTGCAAGCCCAGTATTAAATGATAAAGCTTGGGGAAGTGACAGTACTTTTGATAGAGTTTATAGTAGAATGAGAACTTATGATGGATGGAATGGAAGCACAAGAAATGTTTTTCAAAGTACTTACAATACTAATTTAACAGGAACATCAAGTACTAATAAAGGTGTTTTGTATAATGGAAATAGTGCTTCAGGTAGTGAAGTATGGGGACATCATAATAGCTATGCAGGAGGAACTACTTATTATTCGTGGTTACCAGGTGCTAGCTGGACTGCAGGAGTTTATTACTATAACTTAACTGCACCTGCTCCAAATTCTACTAAACCAGGAGGAGGATATACAAACAATACATACTTTACACCAGGAAGCTATTATACTAGTGGGTTTGCAAGTGTTGTTGATGGTAATGGAAGTACTGGATATGATGGTGTTTCTACAGGATTTAGCGTACCATGGACTGCTCAATGGCGAGCAAGAGGAGAAACTAGTGCAACTCTCGCTGATGCTATTATAGATTATTATGTAGAAAATCCAACTGTAAATATAAATGCTAATAATACCAATGCAAATTATTATAAGACAGTATATGATAATGCTCACACAACTGCAACTAATGCTGCAAATGCAGCTCAAGCAGCAGCAATAGCAGCTCATACACCTTTTTCAACTACTGATTGGTGGAATGCTTACCATGCATCTATGCAAGGGACTTTGACAGCTGCTCATTATACTTATACTTCAGGACAGCACTCAGCAGGAACTGATCAAGGAACTTATGTAAGACGTAAAATAAATACTGTAGCAGGAGATTTAGCTACAAATGCATGGACTTGGTACAGTACAGCAACTAGTAATTATAATAGTGGTGGTTACAGTAGTCTCTCAAGACGTGACGTATTATTGCTTACAAATCAAACTATGGATGTAAAATATCTTGACGCACATATCAGTTATAACCAAGGAAATGTAACTGGATTTAATGGTGGAGCATTTGCAAAAGCTTTAGCTGGTGCAAATTTAACTATTGATGATGTTGATGTTTCATTATATAATGGTAATGCAGGTGCTTACGTAATAAATACAGGAACATCTTCAAGTTCTAATATCACTCTTGATTTTCAAGGAACTAGCAATTCAATAGCAAACTTTAATACAACAAATGGAGTTATTGATAATAGAGCTGTAGGAAAGACAGATGGTAATGTTGCATTTAACTTTCAAGAAGGAACAAGTCCTGAAACTGGTGGTGGATTACAAGGAACTACTGAAATAAAAGGGCAATATGATGTAAGATTTAAAGGTAACAATAATGTTGTATATAATATGCTTGCTGCTGCAAATGACTTAAAAATAACTAATAGTGATGCTGGATTTACTGATACTCTTGAAACATGGAATACACAAAATAAAGGACGTATCTTTACATATGGAAATAATAATGTAGTGTATTATGGATATGGTGCAGCTGTAGGAGCCAATTCTAAATTATCTTTACACGATGTACAAATGCAAGGAGATAATTCCATTATGGTTGCGTTAACACCTCTACGTGGAGCTAGTGGAGCCGCTATAGGTACAGGAGGAATTTTTAATGGAAACATTGAATTGCAAGGAGCTTTTGGTGGAGATGGAGGTTCTAATAACCGTGCAATAGCTATTTATGCTGCAAGTTCACAATATAAAGATCTTAATCCTGGAGCTGTAATGGCAGGTAAAGGTTCAGCTACTGGATTAAAAGATGTCATTGTTAATAAATTTAATGTTGGATTTAATAGTGATGTTAGAAATGGTATCTCAATCTATTCTAGAAATGGAACAAGTGTAAAAGTAGGGGAAGATAATACAAATAATATTACTGATGGATTACAAGATTCTAAAAGAACTTTTGCAGATATAAAATTAAGTGGAGTAAGTACAGGTCATGTAATGGGGTATGCAGCTGGAGAATTAAAAGACAATAATAACATGCAAAACTTCCTCGGAAATAGTGTTACAGATAATAGAGCAAGTAAGATTCATTTTGCAAAAGCCGTTGACTTAATGGCTAAAAATGGATTTGCTTTCCTTGCTACAAATGGTGGGGAAATAAAAGCTGAAGGAGATGTAAGAGCTGCAGGATCTCAATCAGTTGTTGCTTATGCTAACGGACGTTCTAATAGTGGTGATTTCGCTTCTAAAGTAACAGTTGAAGGAAAAGTTGTTGCAGCTGACTGGTTAACATTGAATAACAATGCTTATAACGGAATGACTGATACAAACAAAGCACGTACATATGAAAATATTGGTGCTTATGCTGAAAATGGTGGACAAATTGAGATTGCAGGAGCAGCAGCAGCTACGACATTTGAAGAAGCTGGAGCTAATACAAATTCAGATGACTCTTTAATATTCGGTGTTGGAGCTATTGCTAAAAGTAATGGTACAATAAAAATGGAAGATGTAACTATTATTGACAATGAATTTGGTGGATTGTATGCTGAAAATGGTGGAACAATTAAATTTAAAGGTAATATTGTAAACCAAAACAATAATAGTACAACAGGTTCTATTGCTTCTGATACTAAAGCTACGGTTCATACAGCTGGAAAAACTAGAAATGCGAAAAGAATCAGTACAACAAATACTCATACAAATGTTTCGCCATTCTATGTAAAACGTTTTGGAACAAATGATGCTGCGAATATTACATTTACAGGCGATACAGCTCTTGATATGTATGATGGAATATTATTAACTGGAAATATTTATGGAAATATTCGTCAAAATGGAGATTCAACTGCTAGAGAATGGGATTATGCAGCAGATGTTACTCGTCCAGCTGACGTAACTGAAGGTAATATTTGGGATAATGCTAAATATAAAGGTATGAGCAACGTTACAGCTAATATTCTATCAGATAATGTAACTATAGGTGTGATTAATCAAGCTGCTGAAGAATTGGTATGGAATCAAGATAAAGCAGGTGGAAGTGGAGACGGAAAAGCGGCAACAAACTTCTTAGGTGGAATTGGTGCTTATGCTGGTAAAATGAAAATTGAAAATCAGGATAATCATTTAATAGATGTTACTTTAATCAATAATACTATGAAAATTGATGAAGATGTTAATATAGAAGATATTGAAAAAACAAAAGCAACAGGTACCCCAGCTACTGATAAAAATGATACTTTCAATGATCTTAAAATGGAAAGTACTTATTTGACAAATAATGGTAAGACAATTTCAGGAGATGCTAGAGAGAGAGACTTAAAAGATGCAAAAGGAAAAACTAATTATCAAGTTAAAAATGTTGGACTTGCAATGGGGAACTCTTTGGGCAGATGGAATGATGTTAAAAATGCTAATGATACAACATGGAGAAAAACAAGAAAAGGTGAATCAGGATTTACTAACTTAGGAATAGTAAACTTCTGGGGAGGTTCTAAAGATACTACTGTTACATCAGCACCAATTACAGGACTTCTTGTAAACTTTGGAACTGTCATAAATGGTGATGGAACTAAGGTTGCAACTGTAAAAGTAGATCACGGTAATGCTATTGTTGGAACTGACGGAAGTGTTATTAAAAACCTTAAAAATTCTGAAATTATTGTAACAGGTAAATATGAACAACCTGCTCATATTGCAACATTAGGAGATAATGCAAATAGAGCTGCAGAATCTGTTGCTAGTGGTGAAAACTACGGTATTGTTGGTATTTCTGATGGATATGTTGGATATAACTATGCTAATGAAAATAACTTTACTGGTGTTGACAACTCTGTTGCAATTAGACATGAAGATGGAAAAATTTATGTTGCAGGAGAAAAATCAACAGGTATATATGCTGAAAATAGAAATGATGGATTGGCAAGTGGTGTAACAATTGATTATATAAATACTAAAGCAGGAACAACTGGTATTGATGTTTCAAACTCAGATGTAACAGCTCCTGATGCGAGAGGAGTAGGTATCGCATTAGTAAACAGCAATACAAATTATGCTAATGGATCTGCTAATGCTGGAGGAGTAATCAATCTTACAGGTGCAAGTGATGGAGCCTTTGCTGGATGGGGAACAAAAGCAACTAATTTTGCTCCTGGTTCACTTGATATTAACTTAGGTAAAAATGATATTTTCACAGGTAAAAATGGTGTAGGTATTTATGCTGAAAGTGCTGAAATAAACTTACTTTCTGATAAGTTTACAGTAGAAACAGCTGATAATGGAGTAGGATTATGGGCAATGGATGATACTCATGTTGCAACTGGTGCAAATCACTTGAAGACATTCCAATACAATTACAACGGAGCAAGTAATAAAAATGGATTTGCTATGGTATTTGGTGGTAGAAATACACAAGTGACAACTGCTTCAAATGATTTAGATATTAAATTTACTAATAAAGCTGATTCTGCAGGTGTAGACTTGGCATACGAAATAGCTGAATCAAAAGCAGCAACTCCATCAACTACTAGAGGTACACATAAAGGTATCGCTGGTATCTTAGTAAACACTAATGATGCTGGAGACACTGTAACTAACAGAGGTAACATTGAAGAAGATAAATCATCTGTTACTAATGTAAGAGCTTATGGAGCTGTAGTTAATAAAGGTACATTTGTAAACTATGGTAACATTAAACTTAATGATTCATTGAATGAACAAGCTAACAAGATTACTTCTGAAGATATGAAGAAAGCCAATGTTGGTATCTTTGCAAACGCTGCTAATGGTAATGCTGGTGGAACTTATACAACTATTACAAACCACGGAGATATTACAATTGGAGATTCTACAAATGATAAGAATATAGGAAGCTGGGCTATTTATGGATATAACGTAAATACAGGTGCTAAAGCTGATGGAAGTAAATCTCAAATTACAGTTAACAAAAATAACTACGGAATTTACTCAGGAGATGGAAATGTAAATATCCAACAAACTAAGATTTTAGTAGGAAATGACACTGTAATGGGACATGTTCAAACAACATCAGGAGTATCAACTACACCAGGAGCATACCCAATTAATAGACAAACTCAATATGCTAACCCTAATAACTTATTATCAGCATTAGATGTTCCAAGAGAAAGAGATTCAGTAATCGGGGTTTACATTGATAGTAATCAAACTAGAACAAATACTGCAAGAAACATTAATGTAAGTGCTGATATGGATATCGACAGATTCTCATACGGTATTGTAATGGCTGAGAAAAATGGAGGAGCACCAACAAATGTAACAATTGGTACTGCTACAGATCAACCAACAATTAGATTGGCATACTCTACAAATAACAATGCAGGTGGACATGTTAAATCAACAAAACCTACAAACCCTAAAGTTCCAGAAGAAGTTTATGAACAAGGAAATGCTGTATATTACTACTCATTAGATACTGCATCAACAGGAAAATCTTATGCTAACGTAACAATGGATGGAGATTACAATACAGCTTACTATACAAAAGGGGCAATTGATAACTACGGAACAATTGACCTAAGATCTAAATATGATGTTGATAATCAAAATAACGATAGTTTAGGATTCGGAAACGTTGGGGTATTCTCAAGTAACACTGGAGTAGCTTCAACTAACTACGGAACAATTACAACTGGTATGTCAGATACAATCAACATGAGATATTCAGCAGCGATGGCCGCAGGACGTAATGTTTATAAAACTGACGGAACATTTGACAGAACACAAGAAGAAGGATACGTTGTAAATAGAGGAATAATCAATGTTAAGGAAAAAGAAGGTATCGGAATGTTCGCAACTGGTACTGGATCTAAAGCACTTAACTATGGAACAATTAACCTAGAAGGTGAAAGTTCAATCGGTATGTACCTTGACAGAGGAGCAATCGGAGAAAACCACGGAACAATTACTGGTAATGCTCAAAACTTGAAAGGGGTAGTTGCAATCAATGGAGGATACATTAAGAACTATGGAACTATTAATGTAACAGGAACAGGTTCTTATGGAATCGTAACTGATGGTTCAAGATTCCTTGTTGACGCAAACGGAAATCCTACAGAAGTTCTTTCATCAACAGATCCAAGATACTTAACTGCAGCAGCTAAAACTGCAGGACAAACTAACGGAAAAGGTGGAACTGACTTATATGGAGGAACTGAATCTTCAATTGAAGAAGGTACAGCAGGAAATCCTAAGACAACAGGAGTTGGAACAACTATAACTGCTCCAGACATCGTACCGTTAACTAAGATAAGTGTTGATGGTATTGATACTCCAATCTTCAATGTTGAAAGTGATGCTGCAAACCCTGGAGATTTTGCTAAGAATATAACTGTAACAAGTAGTATTCAAACTGGTGGAACAAGAATAATTGATCTTAATACGAAAGATGAATGGGGTAACCCAGCTTGGCCTCACCATAACAGAGAGCAAATGTCAGAAGTTACAAGTATCGGAATGTATGTTGATACATCAGGAGTTAGATATACTAACCCAATCAATGGTATTGAAAACTTACGTAAATTAGGAAAAGTTGACTTGTACTTCGGAACAGAAGCAACACTTTATACAAACTCTAAAGCAATTAGAATTGGAGATAAATATGACGAAAATGGAAATCTTGTTGCTAAGAGTAATATCTTGAAACCATTTAACGATGCGTTGAATAAATTACCAGGTGGAGCAAGAATTAATCCATTATCAGCAAGCTTAACTTGGCAAGTATTAGCAAAAATATCTGATGATAATCAATTATCAGAAGTGTACATGAGTAAAGTACCTTACCACTCATTTGCATTTGATGATGATAAATCACTTATAAACTTTACTAATAACTTGGATAACATTTATGAAATTGCAAGACCAGGAAGCCCTGAAAAAGTTATCTTTAATAAACTTAATACTTTAGGTAATGGAGAAGGACATATCCTAGCTCAAGCATTTGACCAAATGAGAGGACACATTTATGGTGGAGTTCAACAAAGAATTAAAGCAACATCTGATATTCTTGGTGGAGAAATAAATGGACTTAGAGGAGAATCTAATGGTTCTAAAGATTCTAACAAGTTCAAAGCCTTTGGACAAAGAAATGAATTTAAAACTGATACAGCTGGAATGCCTGATTGGTTCAGTAATGCAGGAGGATTTGTTTATGTTCACGAAGATGAAACTGTAAGACTTGGTGAATCTTCTGGATGGTATGCAGGGGTTGTAAACAACTACTTTACATTCAAAGATTTATCTAAATCATACGAAAATCAAGCAATGGCTAAAGTTGGAGCATTCAAACAAATACCACTTGATGAAAATGGAACTCTTAGACTTAACATAGGTGGAGACGGATTCATCGGTAGAAACGATACTAAACGTAGATTCTGGGTAATTGATCAAGAATTTAGAGCAAAAGCTAATTACTATTCTTATGGTGCAGGAGCAAACATTGGACTTGAAAAAGCATTTGTAATAAATGATGGATTTAGCATTGTTCCAAGTGTAGGAATTAAAGCTGAATACGGAAGATTCTCAGGAATCCACGAAGTTGGAGATATGGCATTGAATGTTAAGAGCGATGACTACATTTCAGTAAAACCAAATGTAGGAATTGACTTCAAATACACTCAACCAGTGTTCAAGAATACAAACTTCACAGCTACATTAGGATTTGCTTATGAAAATGAAATTGGAAAAGTAAACAGTGTAGAAAATGAAGCAAGAATTGTAGGAGCATGGACAGACTATTATACAATCAAAGGAGATAAAGAAGACAAGAAAGGAAACTTCAAGTCACATCTAAACTTAGGATTGGATAATGGAAGATTAGGATTCTTAGTAAACACAGGATACGAAACAAAAGGACATAACTTCAAAGCAGGATTAGGATTGAAAGTATTGTACTAATACAGAGTATAAACTTTAGATTTAATAATGTTTGAAGGAAAGGAAATAGCTTAAACTTAGAGAGAGGCTGCCATATAGGTGGCCTTTCTTTTTATTTTAATTTAAGGTAGAAAAATTTTATAAATATTGGTATAATTAAATATAAGATTTAAAATTAAACTATTAAAAACTATATAAATTTATAGTTTAAGTAAAATAATCATAACTTTTGAGTTCAGTTTTAAAGTAATTTTACTATAAATTTAATTTTTAAGTATTTTTTGTAAAAAAGGAGAATTAGTGTGAATAAGAAAAATATTTTGATATTTATATTTTTAATATTGGGAACGATTTCGTGTACGTCACTTTCAGAAGGACTTACAATGAAAAGTGAAGTTTATAATGCAGATAATGTGGATTTTTATTATGATTTGACGTATAAAAAAGATGGGGAAACGCATTATGAAAGGCAGATTTGGGAGCAGGCTTATGATATTTTGGATAAGGCAGAGGATTTTTTTCTAATGGATATTTTTGTATTTAATGATTTTTTAGGAAAAGGTGTTAAGGAAAAGTTGCAGCCTTTGCCGATTGCAGAGGAGTTTGCACAGAAAATACTCGAAAAAAGGGAAAAAAATCCGAATGTGGAAATATACTTGATACTCGATGAAAGTAACACTTTTTATGGGGCATTTGACAACAAAACTCATAAGAAGCTGGAGCGGGCAGGTGTAAAAATTGGATATGTGGATTTGACAAAATTAAGAGATCCAATGCTTGTTTATTCGGCTCCATGGCGTCTTTTTATACAACCTTTTGGAAATCCAAAAAATCGTGGAAAAACTAAAAATCCAATTTACGAAGGGACTGACAAAGTTACAATACGTAGCATTTTACGAGCATTAAATGCTAAAGCTAATCACAGAAAACTGATTATGAATGAAACTACAGCAATGCTGACATCAGCAAATCCACATGCAGAAGGTTCAAAGCACTCAAATGTGGCATTTAAGTTTTCATCGCCAATTATTAAGGAAATTTACGAAGGAGAAAAGCCAGCTGCAAAAATTACTAAAAAAGACGGAAGTTTAAAGCAAAAATTACCAGATAAGGATTTTAGTAAAATTCCATTTTCATCAAATGACAAGCTAAAATTACAATATTTTACGAATGGAGCAACAGCTAAAGATATTTCCCAAGAATTAAAAAATACACAGTTTGGGGAAAAAGTCATTATTGCCCAGTTCTTTCTTGCAGATAGAGGAATAATTAAAGATATAAGGAAAGCTGCACGGCGTGGAGTAAAATTTGAGATAATTTTGAATAATTCAAATGCAGGACTCCCAAACAAAGCTGCTGCTGGAGAACTAATGAAATATGCAAGAAAACATAATTATGACATAAATATCAAGTTTTATAACAAAGGAGAGGAAATGTATCACGTAAAAATGCTTTCTATTTTAAAAAATGATTATCTGATAACTTACGGCGGTTCAACAAACTTTACAAGAAGAAATATGCGTAATTTTAATTTAGAAAATGAACTAAAAATTATGTCAGCTTATGATCAGAAAATTTCTAAAGATATTTTGGATTATTATGACAGATTATGGACAAATAGAGATGGAGAATTTACATTACCTTATGATACAGAAAAAAATGAAAAGTTAATGAATGATTTGTTATTCAGGTTTATGGAAATGAATGGATTTGGGGCTTTTTAAAGATAAATGCAGGATTGCTCATTGCCTTAAATACTTATCTTGCAGTAAAGGTTTGTCCTAATAATTAAAATAATTTATTTGAAAAATTTAAAGAATAAATATATGGATTTTATTAAAAGAAAAAGAGTGATTTTTATGGAAAGTGAAATTAAGACGAACAAGATTAAGATAGAAAAAATAAATGAGAATGATTATAATCGAATTTTTGTAATGTCAGATATTCATGGACAATATGATTTGTTTTTGAAAATGCTGGATAAAATTAAATTAAAAAGAGAAGATTTACTTGTGATTATAGGAGATATTTGTGACAGAGGTAAAAAGTCTTATGAAATTTATATGAAATGTATGAAAATGAGAAAACTTGGGTATAACTTAAAGTTTATTTTGGGAAATCATGAGGATATGCTTCTGGAGGACTTGGAAAATGATTATCCAATTAGATATGAAACAGAATATTCTGTTTTTAGAAATTCTAAATATTTTGAAAATAAGGATATGAAAGATTGGCATGAAGAGAATTTTTTGGAAGAAATAGAATGGCTTGTGAAATGGCTTAAAAACTGCCCTTTGATAATTTCTGGGAATGAAAATATATTTGTACATGCAGGGCTTGATTTGAAGAAGGTTTTGGAAAAGCAAGAAAAGGAAACAGTGCTTTGGACCAGAGAAGAGTTTTGGCTTATGGAAAATGTAGAACTTGAAGAATACAAAGGTAAAAACATATATTTTGGTCATACGCCTAATATAAATGGAAGAATTTCTAAAAAAACTGATAGAATAAAGGGAATAGATTGCGGTGCATTTTTTACGCATTTTTTAGGATGTGTAGAAGTGAAGAGTCAAAAAGAAATTTATGTTTATGAAGATGAATATATTCAGTTTCCAGAAGTTCTGGATAAAGTCTTTAGAGAAATCTGGAATGAGGAAGCAGCAGAGCTTATAGATGCTGAAAAATATAAGATTAAAAGTGGAAAAAGTGGAATCGAAAAAATTAGGATTTTGAAAAAACTAGATAGAGAAGAAAAGAAAGTGTTAAAAAAATTTTTTGAAAAATATAAAAAGATGTTTAGTAAAAATATTTAAAATTAAATTAACAAAAAATAGAGGTAGATATGAAAACAAAATTACTAATATTATTTTTAGTTTTTTCAATTTACTGTTTTTCACAGCAAAAATATAAAAAGATTAATAATTTAAGAAATTATGAAGCAGGAAGTGAAATATATCGGAATAGAATGCGTGAATTAATTCTAGAAATTAAAAAAAATACATCTAGAGATAGATTGCTAATTACTCAAAATGGAAATGAATTGTATTTTTATAACGGTAAATTAAATAAAGATTTTATCAATGTGACAGATGGAACAACACAGGAATCTCTTTATTATGGGGCAGAATTTAAATTGACAAATCCAACGTCAAAAAAACAAAAGGAACAGTTGTTAAATTGGTTAATACCTGTTAGAAAATATGGGAAGCCAGTATTTGTAATAAATTATGGAAGTGGTAAAAAAGTTAGGCAGGATTTGTTAAAAAAGTCTGAAGAAACAAAATTTATAAATGAGTTGTTGCCATCATTTGAGGCAAACATGACGTATGTTCCAGTACAGAGTTTTAATGCAGACAATATAACTTCATTAGCAGATGTCAAAAACTTTCTTGTATTGTTAAATCCTGAGAAATTTAAAAATATAGATGTGTTTTTTGAATATTTAAAAGAAACGGACTATGATTTATTATTAATAGAATTGTCACATAATGGTAAATTTATGACAAAGGATCAAATTTCAGTTTTAAAAAGAAAGAAAAATGGAGCGATACGTAAAGTAATTGCCTATTTCAGTATTGGAGAAGCTGAGAACTATAGAAATTACTGGAAGGAAGAATGGAACAATAAAAATAGGAGACCTATCTGGATAGTAGAAGAAAACCCTTATTGGAAGGGGAATTTCATTGTTAAATATTGGAGTAGCGAATGGAAACAAATAGTTAAGGATTATCAGAAAAAATTGGATGAAATTGGTGTAGACGGTTATTTATTAGATACAGTAGATACCTATTACAACTTTGAAGATAAATCTGAAAAAACTGGAAAACTTATTGATTAGAAAATTTTTTTGGATTGACATTTTTAGAAAATATGATATAATAAATGTGTAAAATTCCCTAAGGGAGACTTTGTATAATATTTAAAAAAATGTGCTACAAATTAGACTGGAAAAATCCAGTCTTTTTTGTTATAATATTTTAGGTGAGTTTTTAGCACAACTCACAAAATATTATATAAAGGAGGTAGTGAGATGGTAGATTTCATTGCAATATTTATTCTTTTTGTAATTATTTATTACATCTTGAATAGATAAGAGCATGAATTTCACCTCTACTCCTCGCCCTTAGGGGAATACTTTAAAATTTAAGGAGGAAATATTAACAATAAATTTGTTAAAACAAAAAATGAACAAAATTAAAAACATTGCAATTATTGCACACGTAGATCACGGAAAAACGACTCTTGTCGATGCTTTATTGAAACAGGCAGGAACATTTGGGGAACATGAAAAAGTAGATGAAAGAATTATGGATAGTAATGATTTGGAGAGAGAAAGAGGGATTACGATTTTTTCTAAAAACGCTTCATTTCATTATGATGGTTATAAGATAAATATTGTGGATACTCCTGGCCATGCGGATTTTGGTGGGGAAGTACAGAGAATATTGAAAATGGTAGATTCTGTTTTACTTCTGGTAGATGCATTTGAAGGTGTTATGCCACAGACTAAATATGTATTGAAACAGGCGTTAGAGCATGGACTTCGTCCAATTGTGGTAGTTAATAAGATTGACAGGCCAAATTCAGATCCTGATGCAGTTGTGGATTCTGTTTTTGACTTATTTGTGGATTTAGGAGCAAATGATATTCAGCTTGATTTTCCAGTAGTTTATGCGTCTGCAAAAAATGGATTTGCTAAATTGGAACTGGAAGATGAAGATAAGGATATGAAACCGCTTTATGATAAAATTATGGAGCATGTGGAAGATCCTGAAGGAGATGTGAATGAGCCGCTTCAAATGCTTGTTACAAATACTGAATATGACGAATATGTAGGAAAATTAGGAACTGGAAGAATCTATAACGGAAAAATTGAAAAAAATCAGGAAATTACATTGATTAAGAGAAATGGTGACTTGGTAAATGGTAAAGTTACTAGAATTTATGGATATGACGGACTTAAAAAAGTTGAAATGGAAGCAGCGTTTGCTGGAGATATTGTAACAATTGCAGGAATTGAACAAATTGATATAGGAGAAACTGTGGCAAGTAAAGAAAATCCTAAGCCATTACCATTAATTGATATTGATGAACCGACACTTGCGATGACCTTTATGGTAAATGATTCGCCATTTGCAGGGCAAGATGGAAAATTTGTAACTTCGAGAAATATTTTGGAAAGATTGCAAAAGGAAGTAAATCATAACGTGAGTATGAGGCTTGAAATGACAGATTCGCCAGATGCATTTATTGTAAAAGGAAGAGGAGAGCTTCAATTATCTATTTTGCTTGAAAATATGAGAAGAGAAGGCTACGAAGTGGCAGTTTCAAAACCTGAAGTTATTTTTAAAGAAGAAAACGGACAAAAACTAGAGCCAATCGAACTTGCAATTATCGATGTTGCCGATGAGTTTGTAGGAGTTGTAATTGAAAAATTAGGACTTAGAAAAGGTGAAATGGTAAACATGAATCAAGGAAGCGACGGATATACAAGACTTGAGTTCAAAGTGCCTTCACGTGGATTAATCGGATTTAGAAATGAATTTTTGACGGAAACAAGAGGAACAGGAATTATAAATCACTCATTCTTTGAATATGGAGCTTTCAAGGGAGAAGTTACAGGACGAAGAAGAGGAGTTTTAATCGCAATGGAGCCTGGAACAAGTCTAGGTTATTCATTAAATAATTTACAGCCACGTGGAATCTTATTTATAGGACCAGGAGTCGAAGTTTACGAAGGAATGATAGTTGGAGAGCATTCAAGAGAAAACGACTTAGTTGTAAATGTATGCAAAGGTAAAAAACTTACAAATATGAGAGCCGCTGGAAGTGATGATGCTGTGAAATTGACACCTCCAAAGGAATTTACGCTGGAACTTGCACTTGAATATATTGAAAATGATGAATTAGTGGAAATTACGCCTAACTCTATCAGACTTAGAAAAAAATATTTGAATGCTAATGATAGAAAGAAATATGAAAACTCTAAAAATTAAATATTAATATAAATTAGTAGCGATGTGATTTTTATGGATAATATAAAACTGCAAGAAAAATTAAAAGCCGAGCTGTCAGATGAAAAAATAAGATTTATTGAAAAATATAGTTTGGAAATAAATTCCAGAAGGCAATGGATAACTAGAAGAAATAATACACCAGAACGCTTATATTTTTCACATAAGTTTATTTCACAAAATAATATTTTAGAAATAGTTTTTAGAAAATATCAGCTTTGTTTTGCAAAATTAAAATATTTTAGAGCAAATATTGAAAAGTATGATTTTTATAAATATATTCCCAAAGAAGGTTTTATAAAGACACAATTGTGGGATGTAGAATTTTTTTATCATAGAAAATCAGAAAAAATAATAGATTTAAGATATTTGCAGCAAATAAGAAAAGTGGAAGATTTTTTGGAACTTATCGAATGGCTTGATAGTTTTGAAAAATAATAAAAATAAAATTATTTAAAACTTTATTTTAAATTATAAAAAAATTGCTATAAAAATAGAATTCAAGTTATCTTTTATATTTGAAATCTTAAATTTTATAGCAACTTTTTTTATTTTTTATAAGAATGTTACATTTGTATACCTAATGTTAGTGCTTTTAGAAGTTTTTCATTTTTTTCAGGGCTTATTTCCCAAGTATTACCTTTTTTTGTATAGATAACATCAAATGTTTCTTCATTGTATTTCAAATTAGGACTATTTAATTTTTGCGAAATAACTTCTGAAAAAATCTTTTTACTTTCTTCTTCTAGTTCTTTTCCAGATTTTCCCATCAACTTATCTAGATTTTGCATAGATTTTTTTTGAATTTCTTCCATTACTCCTGTTAAGGCAGGAGATTTCATTGTAACATTCAAAATAGATTCATTATTATTTGTAGTAACTTTGTTTATTTTATATGTTATTTTTTTGTATCCGTCAGTGAACAACATTAGTGCTTCTGCTGTTTCTTTATCATTTCCTACTAATGATGAAACATTTCCTTTTTGTAAAGAAGCCATTGTATTTTCAAAGTCTTTTTGAGTAGCATGTTTTCCACCACAACTTACAATTGTTAACAAAATTAAGATTAATACTGATAATATTTTTTTCATAAAATCATCTCCTAAAAAATTTATTAATACACCATATCTAATTATATAATACCTTGAAAAATACAAAAAACTTATCATAAATTGTGAAAAAATAAATTTTCATAAAAAGATTTTATTATTTATTTAAAAATAAAATATATACTAATTTTATGTGGTATAATAATAGAAGAATAAAAAATATTAATTAAAACTTTAAATTGTTATTTATTATTAAAATAAAAGGTTTAAAAGAAATGAGCTGATAAAATGAAAATAAAAGAGATTGCCGAATATATGAGAAAAAATATTGAAAAAAGTTGTACTGTTGAAGGCACTGCTAGAGAATTTGGATACAGTAAATTTGAATTTAGTAAAAAATTTAAGAAAAAAACAGGGTTTTCGGCAAGTCATTTTCTTTCATTTTTGAAAATAGAAAAGGCTTTGGAAATAATAATTAACGAAAATGAGAATATCATCACGGCTCAAATAAGAACAGGTTACAATAGTTCAGGCACTTTTTCAAATATTTTTAAAAAATATACGGGAATTTCACCATCAAACTATAAAAAAACTATAAAAAAATTTTATAAAACTATCAAAAATTATATAAATTCAAGTGAAGTGACAGAAATTCCTTACAATAAAGCTTTAAAAATAAATAAAGCTAAAAATTTTTTATATGTAAATTTAATTTATCCAGAAAACTATGAAAGTGAAATTACATTTATAGGACTTTTTAAAAATTGTATTCCTGATGATTTACCTGATTTTGGAAAAGTTTTAATTTCTACTAAAGTAAAAAACAGATGTATTTTTGAAAATATTCCTAACGGTAAATATTGGATTATAGGTTGCTCAATAGAAAAAGGAAGTGCTTTGAAAGACTTTTTTTATCTAAGAAATTCCATACGTGCAAAAGAAAACAAAGCTATTACTTTTCCACTGGATAAAGAATACACATTAAAATTTAGAAAACCAACCTCCTCCGATTTTCCATTCTTAATAAATATTCCAAAACTTGTTAAAGAAGTAATTGAAATTAATACGAATACAACTTCTTCAACATTTTATTCAAAAAAATAAACTGAAGCTACTTAATTTTTGAAGCTTCAGTTTTTTATTTGCTCTAAATTTAGAAATTTATAAATTATTTTTTAGTTTCTACTATTTTAGCTTGTTTTAAAATACTATCTGGTACTTTGATTCCTAATAATTCCATATTTTGTTTATTAATTTCAATTTGCAAGTTTTTAACCGTTTCTATTGGAATTTCATTTGGTTTTTTACCTTTTAGTAAAATTTCAGCTGCGATTTCTCCAGAACGATAACCGATATTGTAGTCAGTAGTTCCTTGTGAAATTAATCCTCCTGCATTTGAGTAAACGTCATTTGTAGCTAGAATTGGAACTTTTGTGTTGTTAAAAACATCAAGTATTGCTGCAAAATATGATGCTACTGTATTGTCTTGAATTGCATAGTAGATATCAATTTCCTTTGAAATAAGGTTTGCTGCTGCAACCATTTCTGTTCCGTTTGTAACAGCTTTTTCAACTACGGTAAATCCATATTGTCCTGCGAGTTTTTTCAAATTATTTACTTCAGAAACTGAGTTTTGTTCAGATGAATTATAAATGATTCCTATTTTTTTAGCTTCTGGTAATAATTCTCTCATTAATTTCAAGTTTTCGTTTATTGGTGCCGCTCCACTTGTTCCTGTAACATTGGGAATTCCTTCAAGTCCTGCACTTTTTGGATCCGTAACTGATGCAAATACCACAGGGGTATTTCCTATAATCTGATTTTTAGCCGCCTGTGCTGTCGGTGTAGTAACCGCAAATACCAAATCTTTCTTATCCGCTGCAAACTGTTTCATAATCAATGTTTGATTACCCATGTCATTATTTGCAATTTTATCATCAAAATCAGCCTTTATTCCAGCTTTTTCCAAAGCATCTTTAAAACCTTGTTTTGCTGCGTTTAATGCTGGATGATCTACAATCTGTGACAATCCAATTTTATAAACCTTTTCACTAACTTGAGCCTCTTTTTTTACGTCTTGAGAATTATTACTTTTTTTATTTCCACAAGACAAAAGCATTCCTCCTAACATACCAAATAACAGTACACCTCTCATAATTTTTTTCATCTGTTTTCCTCCTAAAATAAATAATTTTGAATTTTTATAGTAAAAAGTTTAAAAGTAAATTTCTGTTTTTTCGCTAAAACTTTGAATTTGTTTTTAAATTAAATTTTACTATGTTATTATTTTACCATATTTTTTTTAAATTTCCAGTAATATTTTGAAATAAAATTAAAAAACTAACTTATAGTTACTATAAATCTTATTCTATTAAATTAGTAAAGAAAGTATAAAGTTTCTATTAAAAAAAATGTTTAGTAAAAATATTTATAATTTTACTAAAAAAACTAAAAGATTATATCATAAAACAAATAAAACACTAAGAAAAGTATAGTATAAAAAAGTAAATTTT
Organism: Leptotrichia massiliensis; assembly: GCF_900104625.1. Taxonomy (NCBI): domain Bacteria; kingdom Fusobacteriati; phylum Fusobacteriota; class Fusobacteriia; order Fusobacteriales; family Leptotrichiaceae; genus Leptotrichia; species Leptotrichia massiliensis. The sequence goes on along the minus strand of NZ_FNVZ01000005.1, from coordinate 1,332,171 downwards.
AAGGTTTAAAGAGAGGGGAAAAATGTCTACAATTAGAGATGTTGCAAAGCATGCAGGAGTTTCTATTGCCACTGTTTCAAGAATTTTAAATAATGACGAATATTTTGGTGTAACAAAGGAAACCAAACAGAAAGTATTAGAAGCAGTTAAGGAGTTAAATTACAAGAAAAAAAATACGAAAAGAAAAAATACACAGTTAAATGTTTCAATAATAAAATCATTTGATGAAAAGATTGAAAGTGAAGATCCGTATTTTGTGTCGTTGAGGCTAGATTTAGAGTATGCATTAAAAAAGAAAGGGATAAAAAGTAAAGTTTTTGAGTTGCAGATGTTTGAAAAAAATGAGGAAATTTTAATGAATTTTATTGTTTGTAGTGCTATTGTTGTCATTGGAGAAATGAAAAGAAACCAGTTGGATTTTTTAAAGTCCTTGAATGATAATATTATTTGCGTGGATGCTTATAATTTTGATAATTCCATTGATTATATAAAATTTGATATGAAACATTCAGTAAAAATTGTAATTGATTATTTGCTGAAATTGGGACATAAAAAAATTGGACTGTTAGTGGGAAAAAATCAGATCGTTAGAAATCTTCTGGATTTTAGAGAGCAATATTTTATTGAAATTATGAAGGAACTTGAACTATATGATGAAAGGTTTGTAAAAGTAGATGAGTTTTCAGCTGAGTCAGGATATGAAATGATGAAGGAAATACTAAAACAGGAAGATAGGCCAACTGCAATATTTTGTGCAAATGATTCGATTGCAATGGGAGCTTATAAAGCAATAAGAGAACATAATTTAAAAATATTTGATGATATTTCAATTATCGGATTTAATGATTTAAAAATTTCTCAATATATGATACCTCCTTTAACAACACTTAGAATAGATACTAAAATTATTGCACAAGAAACAATAAATGTACTTGTAGAACTCTTAGAGCACAATAGAAGTTATAGAAAAAAAGTTTATTTACCTGTAGAATTAATCGAAAGGGAAAGCTGTGGAAGGATTTGATGAGGACAAAAGCGTCCTCATTTTTTAATTAATAAACTAAATCCCCATTTAAATAACGAATTTATTACAAACTTTTCCAACAAAGGATAAGAACCTAGTATTTCAAAATAATTAAAATATAATTTTTTGTTCTAATAAACCGACGGAGCTTTTATTTGTTTAACCACGACTGTTTGACGACTATAAGGAGGAGTTTCGGAGTTGGGCAAATAAAAGTCGTAGTCTAGCCATAGGTATTGCGTAGCAATCTTGCCACAATTTTAATTGTCTGGATAAACTTTTACTGCAAGATAAGGATTTTCGGCAATGAGCAATCCTGCGAAAAAAAAAGAAAAAAACTAATATTAAATAAAATAATCTAATACTAAACCTCATTATAAAATAGAAACTATATTTAAGGACAAAAACTTTTAATTTTTTACTAATATAGTATGTAATTCAAAATTTATTAAATATTCCGTATTTAAACGGGGAATAGTATTAAATAATAATCATATCTTTATATTTTACTCTAAAACTAATATTACTACATTTTAGTTAAAAAAATTATAATAAAAATTAAGAAAAAATTTCTCTGTTTACTAAAAATAATTTTTTAAATAAATATAAAATTAAAACTAAAAAAGTTTGTTTACTAAATAATGCTTATTTTTAGCTGATTTGATGTGTTGTAATTTAAGTGTTTTGGGGGTATAGTTCAATTGTGAGATAAATAATATATTATTTGAAAATTTGTAACTACGTAGTGAAACGCATTAAAAATTGGAGGAAAAATAATGAAAGTTATATTAGGTTCTGATGTGGATGGTAATGAGTTAAAAGATTATATTAAAAATTATTTACTAGAAAATGGATATGATGTAGTTGATAAGTCAGAAAATAAAGATTTTGTTGAAACAACGTATGCTGTTGCTCAAACTGTCTTAGCTGACGATGATAGTTTGGGGATAGTGTTTGATGCGTATGGTGCGGGAAGTTTTATGGTTGCTACTAAAATAAAAGGAATGGTAGCGGCAGAAGTTTCGGATGAACGTTCAGCTTATATGACAAGAGGACATAATAATTCAAGAATAATTACAATAGGCTCAAAAATTGTAGGAACAGAAGTTGCTAAAAATATCGTAAAAGGATTTTTGACTGCTGGATATGATGGTGGAAGACATCAAATCAGAGTGGATATGCTAAATAAGATGTGTTAAATAATGTTTTGTGTTTAATTTTAAGGTTATTTTACTATGAAAAATAAAAATTTTTAAAATTGAAAAAACGATAAAGAAATAAAATAAAGGACGGTAAAAATATGAAAATAGCTATTGGATGTGATCATATTGTAACAGATGTAAAAATTGCAGTATCAGATTTCTTGAAATCAAAAGGTTATGAAGTTTTAGATTTTGGAACATATGATTTTACACGTACTCATTATCCAATTTATGGGAAAAAAGTAGGAGAAGCAGTGGCAAGTGGTGAAGCTGATTTAGGAGTATGTATCTGTGGAACAGGTGTTGGAATTAATAATGCTGTAAATAAAGTGCCGGGAATACGTTCTGCATTAGTAAGAGATATGACAACTGCGATTTATGCAAAAGAATATTTAAATGCAAATGTAATTGGTTTTGGAGGAAAAATAACAGGTGAATTGTTAATGTGTGACATAATAGAAGCATTTATAAAAGCAGAATATAAAAAAACAGAAGAAAGTGAAAAATTAATTGCTAAAATTAAACATATAGAAACTGTAAATCCAAAACAAACTGATAAAGATTTTTTCACAGAATTTTTGGAAAAATGGGACAGAGGAGAATACAAAGATTAAAGGGGCTGGTTAATATGATTTTAACAGTAACAATGAATCCGTCTGTTGATATTTCATATCCTTTGGAAAAATTTAATTTGGATACTGTAAACAGAGTACCAAAAGCAATTAAGACACCAGGAGGAAAAGGACTGAATGTAACGAGGGTGCTAAAACAGCTGGATGATAAAGTTATCGCAACAGGGCTTATAGGCGGAGCTTTAGGAATGGATATTCAGAAAAAATTAACAGAAATGGGAATAGAAAACAAATTTTTTGAAATTTCTGGGGAAACAAGAAATTGTATTGCAATTCTACACGAAGGAAATCAGACGGAAATTTTGGAAAATGGACCTATAATTAGTCAATCTGAAAGTGAAAAATTTTTGGAATATTTTGAAAAATTAGTACAGGAAGTTGGAATTATCTCAATTTCTGGAAGTTTACCTAATGGGTTGGAAGATGATTATTATTCAAAAATGATTCAAATGTGTAATAAATATGAGAAACCAGTTGTTCTTGACTGCTCAGGAAAAGCGTTGCTGGAAGTTTTAAAGCATGAATATAAGCCAAAAGTTATAAAGCCTAATACAGAAGAATTATCGCAGTTGATTGGAAAAGAAGTATCAAAAAACATCGAAGAATTGAAGGAAACTTTGAAAAATGAATTATTTGACGGAATTGAATGGATTATAGTTTCACTCGGAGCAGACGGCGCTTTTGCAAAGCATAACGACAAATTTTATAAAGTTAATATTCCAAAAATAGAAGTTGTAAATCCTGTAGGTTCTGGCGATTCTACTGTAGCAGGAATTACATCGGCAATTTACGAAAATGCAAGTGATGAAAATTTATTGAAGAAGGCTAATACGTTAGGAATGCTAAATGCAATGGAAAAATTGACAGGATTTGTAAATTTGGAAAATTATGAAAAAGTATTTAGCGAAATTGAGATAGTTCAATATTAAACGAAATTTATAAGGAGGAATAAATAATGAAATTAACTGAACAAAAAAGAAAATATTTAGAAAATTTAAGTGATAAAAATGGATTTATATCAGCACTAGCAATTGATCAAAGAGGTGCCTTGAAAAAAATGTTAAATAAACATCAGGAATCTGAAGCAACAGCTGAACAAATAAAGGAGTTTAAAGTATTAGTTTCAAAACATTTAACAAAATATTCTTCTTCAATTTTACTAGATCCTGAATACGGACTGGATGCGGCAAAAGCTAGAGATAAAGATGCTGGATTATTATTAGCTTATGAGAAAACAGGATATGATGCAAATGCAGTTGGAAGATTGCCAGACTGTCTTGTTGAATGGTCAGCTAAAAGGCTAAAAGAAGAAGGGGCAGATGCAGTAAAATTTTTATTGTACTATGATGTAGATGAAAGTGAAGAAATTAATATTCAGAAAAAAGCATATATGGAAAGAGTAGGAGCTGAATGTGTTGCAGAAGACATACCTTTCTTTTTGGAAATTTTAAGTTACGACTGTAAAATTGATGACAACAGCACAGCAGAATATGCAAAAGTAAAACCTAGAAAAGTTATTGAAGCAATGAAAGTATTTTCAGATCCAAGATACAATGTTGACGTTTTAAAAGTAGAAGTTCCTGTAAATATGAAATTTGTAGAAGGGTTTAGTGATGGAGAAACTGTTTATACAAAAGAAGAAGCTGCAAATTATTTCAAACTTCAGGAAGAAGCAACATCATTGCCATATATTTACCTAAGTGCTGGAGTAAGTGCAAAACTTTTTCAGGATACATTAAAATTTGCTCATGATTCAGGTGCTAAATTTAACGGAGTATTGTGTGGAAGAGCGACTTGGGCTAATGGAGTAGAAGTGTTTGCCAAGGAAGGTGAAAAGGCGACTGTGGAATGGTTGAATACAATTGGAAGAAAGAATATTGAAGAACTGAATGAAGTGGTTGAAAAAACAGCAACATCTTGGAAGGAAAAATAGATTAAAAAATAGTAAATTTAAAAAACAAAATCAGGAATTGAAAAAATATAGTTAGAAAAATAAAAATATTATGTAAAAAGGGAGAGAATTATGACTAAAGAAGATGTTACAATGATTGGATTTGAAATAGTAGCTTATGCAGGAGATGCAAGATCTAAATTAATGATTGCATTAAATAAAGCTCAAAATGGAGAGTTTGAGGAAGCAGAAAAGTTAGTAAAAGAAGCTGAGGAATGTCTGGTTGGTGCTCATAATTCACAAACAGATATATTAGCTAAAGAAGCGGCTGGAGAAGATTTAGAAATGAGTTTTATCATGATTCATGGACAGGATCATTTAATGACAACAATATTATTGAAAGAATTAATGAAACATCTAATAGAATTATATAAAAGAGGAGCAAAATAAATGAAAAAACTGATTGAATTTATAGAAAAAGGAAAGCCTTTTTTTGAGAAATTATCTCGGAATATATATTTAAGAGCAATTCGTGATGGTTTTATAGCTGGTATGCCAGTTATACTATTTTCTAGTATTTTTATCTTAATTGCTTATGTACCAAATGCTTTTGGATTTTTTTGGCCAAAAAATATAGAGGCTTTATTAATGAAACCATACAGTTACTCTATGGGAATCTTAGCATTTTTAGTAGCAGGAACAACGGCTAAATCATTAACAGATTCTGTAAATCGTTCTATGCCGGCAACTAATCAAATTAATTATCTTTCTACACTTTTAGCATCAATGGTTGGATTGCTGTTATTAGCGGCAGATCCAATTGAAGGTGGCATTTCAACTGGATTTTTAGGTACAAAAGGACTTTTAACTGCATTTTTAGCAGCATTTATAATTGTAACAATTTATAAATTCTGTGTAAAAAACGAAGTAACTATAAAAATGCCGTCAGAAGTTCCGCCTAATATTTCGCAAGTTTTTAAAGATGTAATACCGTTTACTTTATCAATAGTATTACTTTATGTTATTGAGATTCTTGTACGTCACTTTATCGGAACAGGAGTTGCAGAAGCAGTAGGTAAACTTTTTGGACCGTTATTTTCAGCAGCAGATGGATATGTAGGAATTACTCTTATATTTGGAGCTTATGCTTTCTTCTGGTTTGTCGGAATTCATGGTCCTTCAATTGTAGAGCCAGCTATTGCAGTTGTTACTTATGCTAATATAGATGTAAATTTAAATCTTATGAGAGCAGGACAGCATGCAGATAAAATTTTGACTTCAGGAACACAGATGTTTATAGTTACAATGGGAGGAACTGGAGCTACTTTAATTGTACCATTTATGTTTATGTGGCTATGTAAATCTAAGAGAAATAAGGCTATTGGACGTGCTTCTGCTGTACCTACATTCTTTGGTGTAAATGAGCCAATTCTATTTGGTGCTCCAATTGTATTAAATCCTGTATTCTTTATACCATTTATCCTTGCACCAATAGTGAATGTGTGGATTTTTAAAATATTTATAGATGTGCTTAGAATGAATAGTTTTACTGCTAATCTTCCATGGACAACTCCAGGCCCATTGGGTATAATATTAGGGACAAATCTTCAAATATTATCGTTTATTTTAGCAGCGCTTTTAATCGTTGTAGACTTTATTATCTATTATCCATTTGTAAAAGTATACGATAAGCAGATTCTTGAGGAAGAACGTCTAGGAAAGACAAATGATGAATTAAAAGAAAAAGTTGCTGCAAATTTCAACACTAAAAAAGCAGATAACATTCTTGAAAAAGCCGGTGTTGTTCAAAATAATATAACGAAAGAGACAAATGTACTTGTATTATGTGCCGGTGGAGGAACAAGTGGACTTTTAGCAAATGCTTTAAATAAGGCGGCAAAAGAACATAATGTTCCTGTTAAAGCTGCGGCAGGTGGGTACGGTGCACATCGTGAAATACTTCCTGAATTTGATTTAGTTATTCTTGCACCGCAAGTTGCATCAAATTTTGAAGATATGAAGGCAGAAACTGATAAGTTAGGAATTAAGTTAGCAAAAACCGAAGGGGCTCAATATATTAGTTTGACTCGTGACGGTAAAGGTGCATTAGATTTTGTACAAGCGCAATTTGAAGATTAATTAATACATTTTAATACTAAGAGAGGTTTAATTATGTCAAAAAAATTACCAGAAGATTTTATTTTTGGTGGAGCCACAGCAGCATATCAAGCTGAAGGTGCAACAAAAACAGATGGTAAAGGTCGTGTGGCCTGGGATACTTTTTTGGAAGAAAATTACTGGTATACAGCTGAGCCTGCAAGTGATTTTTACAATCAGTATCCAGTAGATTTGAAACTTTGTGAAGAATTCGGTATAAATGGAATAAGAATTTCAATTGCATGGTCAAGAATTTTTCCTAAAGGTTATGGTGAAGTGAATCACAAAGGAGTGGAATTTTATCATAAATTGTTTGCAGAGTGTAAAAAAAGAAACGTTGAACCATTTGTAACACTTCATCATTTTGATACACCTGAAGTTCTGCACTCCAACGGAGATTTTTTAAATCGTGAAAATATAGAACATTTTGTAGATTATGCTAAATTCTGTTTTGAAGAATTTAATGAAGTAAATTATTGGACAACATTTAATGAAATTGGACCTATTGGAGATGGACAATATTTAGTTGGAAAATTTCCACCGGGAATAAAATATGATTTTGAAAAATTGTTTCAGTCACATCATAATATGGTTTTGGCACATGCAAAAGCAGTAAATTTATTTAAGCAAAACATATATAACGGAGAAATAGGAATGGTTTGTGCATTGCCAACAAAATATCCTTATAATCCAAGTAATCCTAAAGATGTAAAAGCGGCAGAACTAGACGATATCATTCATAATAAATTTATTTTAGATGCAACTTTTAAAGGTGAATATTCAAAAGAAACAATGGAAGGTGTAAATCATATTTTAAAAGTTAATGGCGGAAAATTAGATTTAAGAGAAGAAGATTTTGAAGAATTGAAGGCTGCAAAAGATTTGAACGATTTTTTAGGAATAAATTATTATATGAGCGACTGGATGACTGAATATGATGGCGAAACTGAAATTATTCACAATGGAACTGGGAATAAAGGAAGTTCCAAATATCAGATAAAAGGTGTGGGACAAAGAAAAGCCAATGAAAGTATTCCAAGAACTGACTGGGACTGGATAATTTACCCACAAGGGCTTTATGATCAAATCGCAAGAGTTAAAAGAGATTATCCAAATTACAAAAAAATCTACATTACCGAAAATGGTTTAGGCTATAAAGATGTCTTTGAAGACAATACAGTATATGACGATGCAAGAATAGATTACATAAGACAACATTTGGAAGTAATTTCAGATGCAATAAGGGATGGGGCAAATGTAAAAGGCTACTTCCTCTGGTCACTAATGGATGTTTTCTCATGGTCAAACGGTTATGAAAAACGTTACGGACTATTTTATGTAGATTTTGAAACACAAAAGCGTTATCCAAAGAAAAGTGCCTATTGGTATAAAAAAGTATCAGAAACAAAAGAAGTTTAAAAAATTTATATATTTGAATTTTTTCGTGTGAGAGTGTAAAAGCTCTCACATTTTAATTTATTTTTAGAGTGACAAACCCTGTAAAATTATTATAACAAAAAAATACTTGACAAAAAACGATTACTATTGTAAACTATATAATGTAAAAAGATTACAAACGTAAACATTAAAGGAGGTAAGAATGTGAAAGAAAATTGCAGAATCGATAAAAAACAGCATATAACCGATGCAGAATGGGAAATAATGCGTGTTGTGTGGGCAAATAGCGAAGTTACGAGCAAGTTTGTGGCAGAGGTGCTTTGTGAGAAAATGAACTGGAAACAGGCTACAATAAAGACGCTGTTGAATCGGCTGCTGGAAAAGAATATTTTGAAAAAGAGGGAAATTGGGAACAAGTATATTTATTTGACGGATTTTACAGAAAAAGAAGTTGCTAACAGTTATATATTAGGAACTTTTGATAAAATTTGTAAAACGAAAGTTGGAGAAATGATAGGGAAAGTTATTGAGAACAGTGAACTGAGTTTTGACGACTTGGATTTGATTTTAAAGGCTGTAGAGGAAAGGAGGAAAACGGCTGTGGAAGAAGTTTTGTGTGATTGTGTGGAGGGGCAGTGTAATTGTGAACATAATGGACATAAGCATATTTAAGATATAGTGTACTAAATGAAGGAGGAAAAGAATATGGCTGAAAAAAATTATACAGTAACTGGGATGAGCTGTACAGCTTGTGCTAATGCCGTGGAAAAGGCACTTAATAAAAATAATGATATTAACGCTTCGGTTAATATTGCAACTGAAAAATTGAATATTGAATATGATGAGAAAAAATATAATTTTGATAAAATTAGGAAAATAGTGGAGTCGGCTGGGTATGGACTGGTTGAGGATATGACGGAAGATAAAAAGATGGAGGGGCAGTGTAATTGCGAACATAGCGGACATAAGCATATTTAAGATATAGTGTACTAAATGAAGGAGGAAAAGATTATGGCAGAAAAAAACTATACAGTAACTGGGATGAACTGTGCAGCTTGTGCTAATGCTGTGGAAAAGGCACTTAATAAAAATAATGATATTAACGCTTCGGTTAATATTGCAACTGAAAAATTGAATATTGAATATGATGAGAAGAAGTACGATTTTAATAAAATTAGGGAAATAGTGGAGTCGGCTGGGTATGGACTGGTTGAGGATATGACGGAAGATAAAAAGCTGGAACTTTATCAGGAAAAAATAACAAGTTTGAAAAATCGTTTAATTTTGGCAATTGTGTTTGTTATTCCGCTTTTGTATATTTCGATGGGGCATATGCTTGGGGCAGTACTTCCTGAATTTTTGAATCCTAAGGTACATCCGCTTAATTTTGCGTTGGCACAGTTTGTATTGACTTTGCCTATTATTTATGCTGGGAGAGATTTTTTTTCACATGGATTTAAAAATTTAGTAAGAAAATCTCCAACAATGGATTCATTAATTGCTATTGGGGCAACAGCGGCGGTAATCTATGGAATTTACGCAACTTTTAGAATTATAACTGTAGATCCTGAAGCACATATGGATTTATATTATGAGTCGGCTGGTACAATTATTACGTTAATCTTGTTTGGAAAACTGCTGGAGGCAAAAACAAAAGGTCAAACTTCATCGGCAATAAAAAAACTTATCGGACTTCAGCCTAAAAAGGCTAAAATTATTGAAAATGGAGTGGAAAAGGAAGTTCTGATTGAAAACTTAAAAGTTGGAGATATTGTTATTGTGAAGCCGGGAGAAAAAATTGCGGTGGATGGAAGGATTGTGGAAGGGGCGACTTCGATTGATGAGTCAATGTTGACAGGAGAAAGTTTGCCAGTAAGCAAAAAAGTTGGGGATAAGGTTGTTGGAGGAAGTATAAATAAAAATGGAAGTATCAGATTTGAGGCGACTGAAATTGGTAAAAATACAGTTTTATCACAAATTATAAAACTGGTTGAGGAGGCACAGGGGTCAAAGGCTCCAATTTCTCGAATGGCAGACATTGTGGCGGCATATTTTGTACCGATTGTTATTGGGATTGCGATAATTACAGGGATTGCTTGGTTTCTGAGTGGAAGTGGATTGGTTACTGCATTGTCGTTTTTCATCGCTGTACTTGTAATTGCGTGTCCATGTGCATTGGGACTTGCAACACCTACATCGATAATGGTTGGAACTGGAAAAGGTGCTGAGAACGGTATTCTTATAAAAAGCGGGGAAGCTCTTGAAACAGCACATAAAATTAAAACTGTTGTCTTTGACAAGACTGGTACGATTACGAAAGGAAAGCCTGTACTGACTGATTTGATTGCTTATGGAAATTATGACGAGAATGAATTGTTAAAAATTGCTGCAAGTGTAGAAAATGATTCAGAACATCCATTGGCAGAAGCAATCGTAAATGAAGCAAAAGAGAAAAATATTGAAATTAAACCGTATGAAAAATTTAGGGCAATGCCAGGTTACGGTATTCGTGCAACATTTGAAGGCAAGGAAGTGCAAATTGGAAATAGAAAACTTATGGAAAATCGAAAAATCAATGTGGAAATTTCTCAAAAAGATTATGATATTTTGTCAAATGAAGGAAAAACACCAATGTATATTTCAATTGATAACGAATTGGCGGGACTTGTTGCAGTTGCAGATGTTATCAAGGAAACAAGCAAGGAAGCTATAGAAAAACTGAAAAAAATGGGAATCAAGACAATAATGCTAACTGGCGATAACGAAAAAACTGCAAAATTTATAGCAAAACAAGTAGGAATAGATGATGTAATCTCAGAAGTGCTGCCTTATCAGAAATCTCAGAAAGTAAAGGAACTTCAGGAAAAAGATGAATTTGTTGCAATGGTTGGAGACGGAATTAACGATTCACCAGCACTGGCTCAGGCAAACGTTGGAATTGCGATAGGAAATGGAACAGATGTTGCGATAGAATCAGCTGATATTGTCTTAATTAGAAACGATTTGAGAGATGTTGCGGGTGCAATAGCATTAAGTAAAGCGACAATCACAAATATAAAGGAAAATCTATTTTGGGCATTCTTTTATAACGTACTGGGGATTCCTTTTGCCGCTGGAATATTTTATGCATTTTTCAATGGACCAAAATTGGATCCGATGATAGCGGCTTTTGCAATGTCGTTTAGTTCAGTATCAGTTTTGGGGAATGCTTTGAGATTGAAATTTTTTAAAGTTAAATAGAATTTTGAAAAATAGGTTGAAGTTTACAATATTATAATTTATAAATAGAAAATGACTTAATACCTTTTAATAAATAACAATTTACAAACTTGTAGAAATGATATAAAAAATCCTTATTCTTAGATTGAATAAGGTATTTTTTATTAAAAAACTTAAAAAGTCTATTCTAAGAAATTTATTGACAATAACTGCTTTGTCTGATAAAATTTTATAGGCATAAAGCTCTTTTTTTGATTTACAAAATTTAAATTTTGAATTTATGCTAATTTTCTATTTTATGGAGGTGAATGTTTTGAACGAGGAAGTCCCGAGTAAGAAACTGAAGAATTTACATTTTACAAAAATATGCAATGGATAAGGGGAATATCTTCGTTACTGTTATTCTTCTTATTTTGAAATTGTATGAAATGAAAAAGTATAAAAGGAAGGAGATAACAGTGGAAAACAACACTATTCAAACACTTATAGATGAAAAAAAATATTTTGAAATTAGAAAATATTTGAACGAATTAAATACTGTTGAGGTTTCGGAACTGTTAAATCAGTTTGAATCTTCTGAATTAATAATGATTTTTAGATTACTTTCTAAAAATAGGGCAGCAGATGTATTTTCATATTTAGATACAGAGCATCAGGAAATGATTATTAATACTATGACTGATGTGGAAACTAAAAATATATTTGATGAGCTTTATTTTGATGATATTGTCGATATTATTGAGGAAATGCCATCAAATGTAGTAAAAAAAATTTTGAAAAATACTGATGCAAAAGATAGACATACAATAAATCTTTTGTTAAAATATCCTGACAATTCAGCTGGAAGTATTATGACAACAGAATATATGGATTTAAAAAAGGATATGAAAGTTTCTCAAGCAATTGCCAAAATTAGAGATACTGTGGAAGATATGGAAAATGTCTATACTTGCTATGTAATTAGTGAAGACAGAAAATTAGAAGGAGTAATTTCCTTAAAGGAATTAATTACAAACGAAGATGATACAGTTGTGGGAAATATCATGAATCGCAATTTTGTAAGTGTCCATACAAATGATGACCAGGAAAATGTTGCTGAAATAATTAAAAAATATAATTTGATTGTACTTCCAGTTACAGATATAGAAAATAGACTTCTTGGAATAATTACGATTGACGATATAATGGACGTTGTTGAACAAGAGGCGACAGAAGATTTCCACAAAATGGCGGGAATTTCACCAGTTGAGGAATCATATCTTAAGACAAGTGCTTTTACGATGGCAAGACAGAGAATTAGCTGGCTTATTGTACTTATGATTTCTGCAACTTTTACAGGAAGAATTATAAAAAGTTATGAAGATGTATTGCAGTCAGTAGTTATTCTATCTTCATTTATACCAATGTTAATGGACACAGGAGGAAATGCAGGAGCTCAATCTTCTACAATTGTTATTCGTGCTTTAGCATTAGGTGAAGTAAATCCAAGAGACACTTTTAAAATATTAAAAAAAGAATTTTCTATTTCATTTATTGTGGCAGTAGTTCTAGCGGGAATTAACTATTTACGACTTATAACTTTGACAAAAACGCCTTTAAATGTAGCTTTGACCGTTTCAATTACCCTCATTTTTGTAGTTATGATTTCCAAAATAATAGGTGCATTTTTACCTATTGTTGCAAAAATATTTAAAATGGATCCCGCAATTATGGCAGGGCCTTTAATAACTACAATTTTAGATGCTTTGACTCTTTCTATCTATTTTAAATTTGCAACTATATTTTTGAGTAATATTATAAAGTAAGGAGGGAATAATGAAAGAATTAATTGAAACTCTTTTAAAAGAAAAAAAATATTTTGAAATAAAAAGTGAATTAAACAAATTAAACACAGTAGAAATTTCTGATATATTAAATCAGTTCAAATCTCCTGAACTTGTAATAATGATTTTTAGACTGTTAAAAAAAGATAAAGCAGCAGATGTATTTCCTTATTTGGACTCAGAACATCAGGAAATGATTATTCATACTTCAACAGATATTGAAACCCGTGAAATTTTTGATGAATTATATTTTGACGATATTGTTGACATTATTGAAGAGATGCCATCGAATATTGTAAAAAAAATATTGAAAAACACTGATAAAAAAGATAGACATCTGATAAATCAGCTGTTAAAATATCCTGATAATTCTGCGGGAAGTATTATGACAACAGAATATGTGGATTTACAAAAAAATATGACAGTTTCAGAAGCAATTGAAGAAATTAGAAAAACTGGAAAAGATAAAGAAAATATTTATACATGTTATGTTACTGGAGAAAAAGGAATACTAGAAGGTGTACTTTCTCTCAAGGAATTAATTGCCAAAAAAGATACTATCCAAATTGAAGATATTATGAACAAAAATTTTGTAAGTGTCAATACAAACGATGATCAGGAAATTGTAGCAGATTTATTTAAAAAATATGACTTTATTGTAATGCCAGTTGTGGATCATGAAAATAGGATTTTAGGTATAATTACTATAGATGATGTAATGGATGTTGTAGATCAGGAAGTTACAGAAGATTTTCATAAAATGGCAGGGATTACTTCTCCTACTGACGATTCTTATTTAAAGACAAATATTTTTACAATGGCAAGACAAAGAATAGGGTGGCTCGCTGTACTTATGATTTCTGATACAATTTCTGGAAATATTATTCAAGGTTATGAAAAAGTATTAGCAAAGTCCATAATTTTAACAGCTTTTATTCCAATGTTAATGTCAAGCGGAGGAAATGTTGGTTCTCAATCATCAACAGTTGTAATACGTTCGTTGGCACTTGGAGAAATTTCTCCAAAATCTGCCTTTAAAGTTATAAAAAAGGAATTTTTTATCGGTATAATGGTTTCTATTGTCTTATCAGTCTTAAATTTTATAAGATTGATTACATTGGAAAAAACAGATCCGACAATCGCTCTTATTGTTTCATTAACCCTTGTATTTACAATAATAATTTCAAAACTGGTAGGAGCATTGCTGCCACTTGGAGCTAAAATCGTAAAATCCGATCCAGCCGTTATGGCAACGCCTCTGATAACAACAATTTCAGATGCTGTAACCCTTGTTATTTACTTTACTTTTGCAACAATGCTTTTAAAGAACCTTAAATAATATAAATCTAATGAAATACTGTCTATAAAATTATATAAACATAGTATAATGTAGAAAAAATTGAAGGAGAAATTTATGAAGGCAAAAATTTTAATTTTATTAAGCATGCTTTTATTTGTAGTAAGTTGTGGAACTCATCCTGCTCAAAAGGATTTTGAGGAAAAAATGAAAATAATCCAATCAGGAGATATGTCAAAATTTGGAAAAACAGAAGGAAATGTTAACGTTATTTTAGAAGAATTTGGTAAAATATATGGTAAAGGAATGAAAAAAATAACTTATAAAATAAATAAAGTTCAAGCAAAAGGAAATACTGCAATAATAAATGTTTCTTTAAAAGCCCCTGATTTAACTTCATATGTAGGTGAACTTCAAAATAGACTTTCTGAAAGAATGTCTAAATCAATGCCACAAACTAATGCTGAACTTCAAAAACAAGTTATTCAAATTGGAAAAGAATTTTTTGATGAAAAATTTGACAGTAAAGATTTAAAATATTCAGAAAAAACATTGGATGTAAAATATATAAAAAATGGTAAAGACTGGGTAATTAGTGATGAAAATGAAGAATTTTTCAAAATTATTACTTTTGGATTAAGTAACTAGAATATTATTTTTCTTATAATTACAAATGCTCTAATTTTAATTAATTGGAGTATTTTTTTATGAAAATAAGGATTTTCATTAATCTTCTTTTTTAAATTTTTCAAAAAAAACCACACCTCTTATCTTGTGTTCAAGATTTTAGGTGCAGTTTATTTTCCTATTTTTTAAATTAATATTTTGTAATTAGATATTCAAATGCTCCTAGTGCGGCTTTTGCACCTTCTCCCATTGCGATAATTATTTGTTTTTGTCTGATGCTAGTAACATCTCCTGCTGCGAAGATTCCAGCTACAGAAGTTGAATTATTTTCAGGGTTAATTACAATCTCTCCAATTTTATTTGTTTCAACCAAGTCTTTTACAACTTCGCTTCTTGGTGATAGTCCAATTTCTACAAACATTCCTTCTACATTCAATGTTTTTTCTTCATCAGTTTCTCTGCTTTTATAAACAATGCTCTCCACAAATTCATTTCCATTAACTCTAACTGTTGCAGAATTTAAAATAGTTTTTATATTTGCTTGTTCAGCCAATTTTTCTTGTAAAACTTTATCTGCCTTTAATTCAGGCATAAATTCGATTAATGTAACCGATTTTGCAATTCCAGATAAATCAAGTGCCGCTTCCACACCTGAATTTCCCCCACCAATTACAGCCACATTCAGCCCTTTATAAAAAGGTCCGTCACAAGTTGAGCAGTAATGCACCCCTTTTCCTACATACTCAGCTTCTCCAGGAATATTCAAACTTCTAGGCTTTGCTCCAGTTGCTACAATAACTGTTTTTGTTTTATAAGTTTTTCCATCATCAGTTATTAAAATTTTATCCTTGCCTTCTTCTTTAATCTCTTTTACTAAATGCCCTTCTTTAAATGCAATTTCATGTTCTTTTAAATGTTTTTCCAATGTTTCAGCAAATTTAGCTCCAGTTGTAGAAACAGTTCCAATAATATTCTCAATTTCATTTGTATCAAGAACCTGTCCCCCAATCTTCACTCCAATCATCGCTAAATTAAGTCCTTTTCTAGCTGCATAAATTGCTGCTGAAACAGCCGCAGGCCCAGAACCAATGACAGTTACATCATAAAGTTTATTTTCATCAATTTTTACTAATTTTCCTTCATCTAAAGCACCAAGGTTCAAGCTAAAATCCATTTTCTATACCTCCAAATTTAATTTTTATTTATTTTCTAATACTTTATTTAATTTTGTAATCATTACAATTTATTTTAATATAATTTTCTAAAATTGTCAATATTTAAATTTATAATATTTTGAGAAATAAAAATTAATAACAATAAAAAATGTTAAGTTTATAAATATCTTCTAATAAAAAAAGAATTAGAAATATATTATTTGACGAGATGAATAGGATTTTTTGAACTAAAAATTTAAAACATTAGAAAATTAATTTTTATAAGTAAATTTATGTTGTAAATATGATATAATTGAATTCTATAAAATAAGTTAAGGGGAAATAAATTATGAATATTAGAAAAGCAAAAATGGAAGATTTAGATGAGATAACTGCAATAGAAGCAGAGTGCTTTCCAGCAAGTGAGGCTGCAACTAGGAAATCTTTTGAAGGAAGATTAGCTGTTTATCCTTATTATTTCTGGATTCTTGAAGAAAAAGGGAAAGATGGAAATAAAAAAATTGTGAGTTTTGTGAATGGAATGGTGACAGATAGTCCTAATTTGGAAGATGAAATGTATGAAAATCCTAATTTACATAATGAAAAAGGAAATTGGCAAATGATTTTTGGAGTAAATACGTTACCTGAATATAGAAAAAGAGGGTATGCTGAAAAATTAATCAATGAGCTTATATTTGAGGCAAAAAGCAATTGTAGAAAAGGAATAGTCTTAACTTGTAAGGATAAACTTGTTTCATATTATTCAAAATTTGGGTTTAAAAATGAAGGAGTCTCAGAATCTGCTCACGGTGGAGTTGTCTGGTATGAAATGAGATTGACATTTTAAATTTTTTAAAATGAAACAAATAGGTCTTATACCAAATTCGATTTAAAAAATTGAAATAAAATTCAATAATGATTAATTTGATAACATTTCTAAAAAAATCAAATCTAATTTTTAAGATGGATACTTAATGATTAAATTTAATTAAATGATAATTTAATAGTTAATAGTATAATCTTGTAAAAAATGACTTTAATTTGACAAATTTTTTGATTTTCACTATTTAAATAGGAAATAGTATGAGTAACATATCTGTTAAAATAAAAAATGTAACTAACAATTAAAGTTAATTACATTTTTTTGTTTATTTAGATAAATTTAAATGAATTAATGTTTATGTCCACATCCGCAAGAATGTTTCATATCAATAACCATACGTCCTTGGATTGTTCCTTCTTCCATTTCTTTAAAAATTTCTGGAGCTTCGTCAATATTTCTTGTTTGAACTACTGGTACAACCAATCCTTCTGCTCCAAATTGGAATGCTTCTTTTAAGTCTTCTCTTGTTCCAACAAGCGATCCGATTACTTCGATACCATCTAATACTGTTTTTACGATTGGCAAGTCCATAGTTTCTGATGGAAGTCCAACTGCAACAACTTTACCAGCGGCTCTTACTGAATCAATAGCTTGGTTAAATGCAACTTTTGATACAGCAGTAACTACAGCGATATGAGCTCCAATTCCACTTAACTCTTTAATTTTTGCAACAGGGTCTTCTTTTTTACCATTTATAATATAATCAGCTCCAACTTCTTTAGCAAGTGCTAATTTGTCGTCATTTATATCAACAGCAATTACATGAGTATTAAATACTTTTTTAGCATATTGAACTGCCAAGTTTCCTAATCCTCCTGCACCGTAGATTACTACCCATTGTCCTGGTTGAGGTTTTCCAACTTTTATTGCTTTATAAGTTGTAACTCCTGCGCAAGTAATACTGCTGGCTTGAGCAGGATCTAATCCTTCTGGAACTTTTACTGCATAATCAGCTGTAACGATACATTGCTCAGCCATTCCTCCGTCAGCAGAATATCCTGCATTTATTACATCTCTGCACAATGTTTCTTGTCCATTGATACAGTATTCACATTTTCCACATCCTTCAAAGAACCAAGCAATACTTACTCTATCTCCAGGTTTCAAAGATGTCACACCATCAGCAACTTCTCTTACAATTCCAATTCCTTCATGTCCTAAAACTCTTCCAGGAACTTTTCCAAAATCTCCATGAGCCACATGTAAATCAGTATGGCAAACACCGCAATATTCCACATCAACTAATGCTTCTCCTGTTTTTAGCCCTCTTAATTCTTTTTCTACAACTTCTATTCCAGTTCCTTCTTGATTAACTACTACTGCTTTCATTATACTATTTCCTTTCTGTTTTAAAAATTCATATTAATATATGTGAATATGTTCATATAATAATATATACCTCATAAATTTAAAAAAGTCAAATATTTTTTAATAATTTTTTTATAAATTGAGATATAATTTTATATAACAAAGTTGATTTTCGTTAATTTATAAGGTATACTCATAACGAAAACATTTAAAAATAAAAGTTAAAAGAAAGAATTTTATATTAATTGTTTAGAAAAAATTATTTTTAATTTCAAAATATTAATTTTTTTAAAATTAATCTAAGAAAATATAAAACGAATAATTAACCATGTAGCTATAAGAAAATGATGATTGATGTTTAAAAATAAAAAAGTTTAATAAATTTTATGAAAGGATTTTAAGGATGGAAAGTTTAAAAAATTTAATTAGTTTATTCGATTCAGAAAAGTTTTTTTTTATGACAACTTTTCTTCCAGTTATGTTGTATAAAGATTTTTCCGAAACACAGAGAATCTCAATATTTTATATAATATTTTGGTCTTTTCCTACATATCAAAAATATACGAAAAATGCCCAAAGTATACCTGTTGTATATATTATTATGTTATTTATTATTATAACTTTTCTCTCTTTAGAAATTTTAACATTTGATGTTCCTAAATTATCATTAATTACAAATATTATGTATAAAATAATAGATTATATTTTTATAATGTTTTCTCAGTACGGGGTTATTTATATGATACTTTCTATAGTTATCCTAGAAATCAGAAATGAAGTTACTATGATTTTTTCAATTTTTCTTATTTTGAACGGTTTAATTAAGTTATTTTATGCAAAAGAAATATTAATTAAAATATTTAATCTAATACCCAAAAAAACGAGAGAAATATTTAATTCAATACCTAAAAAATCTATTGTAGCAAATATATTTTGGTATATTATAAAGCTTGTTTGTTCAATGTCAATATACCATAATATAATAATAAATAGAAATATTTTATTTATTTTCAGTATCTCTCTTTTTGTTATCGGAATCTTAAGAATTTCTTGTGAAGACTTTAAAATAAAAACAGTTACAGAACTTTTTAAATATTTTCCACCACCAGTAAAAACTGATGAGAATATATTTCCTTTAAAATGTATATATGATATTAATTTTTTTGAATGGATGGATGATAAATCTGACAAAGAAAAAAATTATGAGTATTATCAGATTCTTTATGAATTTTTAGATAAAAAAAAATCAAAACTTTTTAAATGGTTAAAAATTAATCATATGGAAATGAGTTTAGTTAGATCATTAGGAATATGGTATGGGAGAGAAAATTTAATTAGACTATATTTCTTTTCTGTTATTTATACAGTATTTTATACAAGAAGTTTGAGAAAATTTTTTGAAAAGAGATACGGAGCCTATTATTCGGATAAAGATTATTTTAAAATTTATTTACTAAAAATATGTATGAGACGTTTAACTTTAAATTTTTCTAAAAAAGTAAGATATTCTTCTATTTGCAATTACATGGGAGAAAGGAAAGAAAATTGGTCAAAAGAAAAATTTTTTGTTGGATGTATGGGTCTTGAAAATAATAAAATAGAAAAACATCTCGAAGAAATTGAAGATAAAATACAAAAAAATAATTTTATTGTTGAAATAATTGATGATTTGAACACTCAAAGTGTAAAAAAATACAACATATCTAAAGATAAAGTAAAAGAAGAAATTTTTATTTTTGAGATAATTAATGATACTAAATATAGTGAAATTATAAAACAATACAATTTATCAGAAACTGAAATAGAAAGACAGCTTCGTAAAATTGTTAGCAATGAATAAAATATTACAGAATAAGAAATCAAAACGAAAAAAAATAAACAAATTTATAAGACTCCTTAAAAATACAAAATTTAGGCAGTCTTATTTTTATTTGCTACAAAAAAAGAGAAATAGAAAAATCTATTTCTCTCCTAAAACTTTGTTATTTTTGATTTTAACACTTTTTATAGAATTAAATTTTTTATTGTTTCCTAAGTAGAGCAAAGGCTTTTTATATTGCAGTTCGTAGGATATGGTGCTTATAAGGGTAAGAGCGTATTTATCTGGCTTGGTATCTTTTCCATCTTTTGTTATTAATTTTTTTAAATTAAAATTCCAAAGATAAAGATTTGAATTTTTATATTCTAATTCACTTTCAAATTTGGCTTTTCCAGTAGTCAGTTCAGAAGTAGCTCTGTCTTTAAATTCGTAATCAGCATCAATTATAAGTTTATCATTTTCAAAGTAGACTGTTGGGTTGGAAAGTTTCATATCTCCAAGTGTATACATTGATTTTTCGATTGGAAATTGTGATGTAACAGCAGAAATTATAGTTTCTTTTGGAATTTCTGATTTGTTTTGTGTAAAGATATAGACACTGATGGTAATTATGAAAAGGATAACTCCTAAAATTATAAAATTAATAGATTTTTTCATATTATATTCCTCCAATTTTAAATTATACCCGAAACTATTTAAAACTAAACTATCAAAAATTATAAAACTCAGGGTTTGGGTAAATCATAGCCTTTGAATTCTGTTTTAAAGTAGTTTTATTATAAAATAATATTATCACATGAGGCTTTTAAAGTGCTTAGAATAGGCATTTAAACAATAGATGAAAAAATAAAGCAGTAAAATAATTATTACTAAAATATTTCAAAAATAGTTTATCTAAATGAGAAAATTATGGTATAATTAACAAAGAAAAATATTAAAAAATGAGACAAAATAAAACATGAGGGAGCAAGATGATAATGGAAGAAGAAGGAGAAAAAAAAGAACTTGTTATAATAACAGGAATGAGTGGTGCAGGAAAATCGGAAACAATGAATTTTTTTGAGGACAGGGAATATTTCTGTATTGACAATTTTCCTATAAGTCTGTTTCAGTATCTAAATGAGATATTTTTGAGCAACAAAAAAAGAAATAAAGTTGCGGTTGCGATAGATATAAGAAATCAGGAATTTATAGAGCAGTTTTTAAAACAGCTTGAGATTTTGGATAAAAATGGAATAGACTATGAAATCATATATCTTGACGCAAGAACAAATGTACTTCTTAGCAGGTATGAGCTTTCCAGAAGAAAACACCCTTTAAATTTATACGATACATTGCTTGAAAATATAGAGGCTGAAAGAAAAATAATTAAGGACTTTATGTTAAAGGCAGATTTGGTAATAGACACTACTAAAACGTCTGTAAAGGAACTTCAGAAAATATTGGAAAAAGAATTTGCAGGGAAAAAAGCAAAATTAAGTGTAAATCTAACTTCTTTTGGATTTAAGAATGGAATACCGCTGGATTTACATCTAATGTTTGACTTGAGGTTTTTACCAAATCCCTATTATATTCAAGACTTAAAGCGTAAAACGGGTAATCATAAAGATGTACAGGATTATGTAATGGGACTTCCAGAAAGTCAGGAATTTTATAAAATGCTTCTTGATATGCTTAAATATTTGATACCAAAGTATGAAAAGGACGGAAAATCTCATTTGCGTATAGGAATAGGGTGTTCAGGAGGTCAGCATAGATCTGCAACCTTTGTAAATATGCTATGTAAGGATTTATCTGAGAGTCTAGAATATAAGATAACAAAATTCCATAGGGAAATAGATGATAAAACGGAGGTATAAAAAGACAAAATGGAAGAAGAAATAAAATCACCAATTAAATATAAGGATATTCCCACTCATCCTGGAGTTTATCTGATGAAAAATGAGCGTGGGAAAATTATTTATGTGGGAAAGGCAAAAAATTTACAAAATAGAGTAAAATCTTATTTTATGAATGTAAATTCGCATAATCAGAAGACTCTGGAATTGGTGAAAAATATTAGAGATATTGAGTTTTTTATCTGTAAATCAGAAGTTGAGGCACTTATTCTAGAAAATAATCTTATAAAGAAGAATAAGCCAAAATATAATATTTTATTAAAAGATGAAAAAACTTACCCATATATAAAATTTACAAAAGAAAAATTTCCTAAAGTGGAAATTGTGAGAAGTACGAAAAAATTAAATGAAAATGCAGAATATTTTGGGCCTTATCCGATGGGAATATTTTTTGCGATGAAGTCGCTTATTAAGATATTTCCAGTACGGGACTGCAATCGAAATATGGACAAAATTACAAAACCTTGCTTAAAATATTATATGAAAACTTGTCCTGCTCCCTGTAAATACAAGGATATTGAAGATGAGTACAGCACAAATGTCAAAAATTTCAAGAATTTTTTGAAGGGGCATTCTGACAAAGTTATTGAAATGCTGGAAAGCCGAATGAAAAAGTTTAGTGATGAAATGGAATTTGAGCGTGCGATTACTGAACGTGAAAAACTGGCTGTGATGAAAAAAATGCTGGAAACTCAAATTATTGAATACAGTAAGGAAATTGATGAAGATGTATTTGTATTTGAGGAAAAAAGAGAAAATGTGTTTTTGTGCGTACTGAATATTCGGGAAGGGAAGGTTATTAATAAAAACCATACAATAATTTCGATGGAGAGAAGTCAAGAGGAGAACCTGTTTGAGCGGTTAATTACTTCATATTATGAAAAAAGGAACATTCCAAAGCATATTATTTGTGATGAGCGATTTATGTCAAGCGAACTTTTAATAAAAGAATGGGCAAAAATTGAAAAACATAGGGAAATAAAATTTCATTTTCCAAAAATAAATAGCCGAAGATTGCAGCTTTTAGAAATGGGGTATCTAAACCTGCGTGAGGAAGTGGATAAATATTACAGAAAACGTCGTATGGTTCAGGAAGGATTGCGTAATTTAAAAAAAGAATTGCGATTGAAAAGTTTGCCTTACCGAATTGAATGTTTTGATATTTCAAATATTCAAGGAAAAGATGCGGTTGCGGCTATGACGGTGGCACTTGATGGAGAAACAACGCCAAAGGAATATAGACATTTTAAGATTACCGTAAAAGACACGCCTGATGATTTTTTAATGATGCGGGAAGCATTGACACGAAGGTATTCCAAAATGGAAAATAATCAAATGCCCAATTTGATTCTAATTGATGGTGGAAAAGGGCAGTTAGGAGTGGCTGTAGATGTACTCGAAAAACTTGGGAAAATTGAACATACCGATGTAATTGGGATTGCAAAAAGGGAAGAGGAAATTTTTAAAAGTTATGAAAGTGAGCCATATTTATTTGAAAAAACAGATGAAACATTGAAAATTTTGCAAAGATTGCGGGATGAAGCTCATAGGTTTGGAATTACTCACCATAGAAAATTACGAAGTAAGCGAAATGTAAAAAGTGCATTGGATGATATTACAGGAATTGGACCAAAGCGTAAAAAGGAATTAATAAAAAAATTTGAATTGATAAAAAATATACGAAATGCAACATTGGAGGAACTGATGGAAGTTGTGCCAGAAAATATTGCTATTTCGATAAAAGAAAATTTATAAAAATATTAGGAGGAAAAACTTGAAAAAATTAATAATTTTGATGTTGCTAGGATGCACTATGACGAGTTTTGCTCTTTTTGATAAGATAAAAAAGGAGATAAAATGGAAGGAAGAAGAAAAGCCACGATTTAATCAGGTAAAAGTGATTATTGATGGGGAAGAGAAAATGCGAAAGGTTATACCAGGGCGTTATGAGATAAAATTGTTTGAAATTACTTATCCGACAGATTTATTCGGAAAAAATAGATTTTACAATGAATTTAACACTTTTCTGAAAAATATAAAAAAAGGAAAAAAATATTCATTGCTTTTGGAAAATAGATTTTATCAGGAAATGCAGGATATAAAAATTGACCAGCTTTCAGAAGAAGAAAAAATATTGGAATTGCCTGCATCTTCCTTGGATGAATATTATAGACAGCAGATGGTTGCAATGTCAAGCGATGCTAATTTGACGGAATATATAGGAACAGACCAGGAATATTTAAATAGACAGATTTATGTGCTTTATGAACTTTTAAATAAAACTGATTTTAATCCGAAAAATGTTTATTCAGAGCTGGATAAGGAATTCTTGATTGAAGAGTTGAGAAATAATCGAAAGGAAGTTGTAGAAAATTTTGAAAAATCGAATGTTGAATTTTTTATAAAGGAAACTTATGAAAATTCAGGATTAAATAAATTTAAAGATGATTCAGTTTATAAATTTGATAAGGATATTCTTCTTTCTGATAAACTGGAGGATCAGGCTGTGTTGCCAGAGCTTCAAAGGAATGTTTATCTAACAGGTTTTCCTAATGATATAATTGAAGAACTTGCTAAAAATAAATTAAAATTAAAAAGATCGCCATTGCTACTTGAAAATGACGAATATACAGGGTATACTTATAATGAAAACAATACAGTTGTGTTTATTGGCGGAAAAAATCCTAAGTATTATTACAAGGATTACAAGATAAATGTAGTTAAAAAACCAATAGCAGTACTTGATTTGTTGAAGACAAATTCTAATTATTACGTGTCAGATTTTTTTTAAAATTATATTTTTATAATATAAATAATAAATTTGTTTAATACGAATTTCAAATCATTCATTCGTCTATTTTTTTATCTTTAAATTTTAGATTTTTTTTTATTAACGACAGTTTTTTTATTTTTTGTTTATAGTTTTTAAAAGTTTTTTTGAGTACTTATAATTTTTTAATTAAAATAACATTTGAAATATAAAGAATATAAAAACAAAAGAAACAATGATTGTTTATAAAAATAATTGAAAAATGTAAAGTGTAAAAAAATTTTTTGGATGAATGATTTTTAGGAAAAAAATATTGAAGAAATAAAATCTTAAGAAGTAGGAGGAAAGATGAGCGAATATATTTTGGAAATGAAAAATATACGGAAAGAGTTTTTGGGCGGAAAAATTGTCGCAAATGATGATATTACGCTGAAGGTTAAAAAAGGGGAAATTCATGCGATTGTTGGGGAAAATGGAGCTGGAAAGTCTACACTTATGAAAATTTTGAACGGGCTTTATTCTCCAACTTCTGGTGAAATTTTTTATAAAGGGGAAAAAGTTGATATCGATAGTCCTACAACTGCGGCAAATTTAGGAATTGGAATGGTTTATCAGCATTTTATGCTAGTTGACACATTGACAGTTGCTGAAAATATGGTTTTAGGATTTGAACCTACAAAGGGTGGAGTATTTTTTGACCTTAATACTGCGAGAAAGCAGGTTAGGGAAGTTTCTGAAAAATATGGGCTGAACATTGATCCAGATGCAAAAATATCGGATCTGTCAGTTGGGATTCATCAAAGAATTGAGATTTTAAAAGTATTATTTAAAGGTGCAGAATTACTTGTATTCGATGAGCCAAGTGCGGTACTTACACCACAGGAAGTAAAAGAGCTTTATGAGATTATGAGAAACCTTATAAAAGAAGGAAAAACAATTATCTTTATTTCACATAAATTGCAGGAAGTACTTGATTTATCAGATAATATAACAGTTATTCGACGTGGAAGCGATGTTGGAGGATTGAAAACCGCAGAAGCAACAAAGGAAAAAATCGCAAACCTTATGGTTGGACGTGTGGTATTGTTTGAAGTGAAACGTCCAGATGTAAAACTTGGAAATGTGGTTGTAAAAGTTGATAATCTGACTGTAAAAAGTGGAGGCATTGAAAAAGTTAAAGGTGTTTCATTTGAAATACATGAAGGTGAAGTACTGGGAATTGCTGGAGTAGAAGGAAATGGACAAACTG
Organism: Leptotrichia massiliensis; assembly: GCF_900104625.1. Classification (NCBI taxonomy): domain Bacteria; kingdom Fusobacteriati; phylum Fusobacteriota; class Fusobacteriia; order Fusobacteriales; family Leptotrichiaceae; genus Leptotrichia; species Leptotrichia massiliensis. Next base: position 1,305,820 of record NZ_FNVZ01000005.1, on the reverse strand, counting down.
AACTTATTGAGGCTTTGGCAGGGCTTGTAAAAGTTGATGGTGGAACGTATTATATAAATAATGATGAGCTGGAAAACAAGACACCTAAACTTATCAAAGAAAAAGGACTTTCCCATATACCTGAAAATAGACATAAACGAGCAACTATTGATGATTTTACAATAGAGGAAAATATGGCTTTGGGACTTCAAGATCAGTATTCTAAGGGGCTATTGCTTAATTATAGTGAAATTGAAAGAAAAACTAATGAATATATAGAAAAATATGATATTAGACCTACAGATGGAAAAATCAAGTTTGGTGGATTATCTGGTGGAAATCAGCAGAAAGTTGTTGTAGCAAGAGAGTTAGAACGTGAAAACAAATTTATTATTGCAGCACAGCCTACAAGAGGAGTCGATATTGGAGCAATAGAAATGATTCACAATACAATTTTAAATGAAAAAACTAAGAAAAAAGCAATAATGGTTGTTTCTGCAGAACTGTCGGAAGTAATGGCTTTGAGTGATAGAATCGCAGTAATGTATTCAGGAAAAATTTTAGGAATTTTGGATAGAAAAGATGCAACAACAGAAAAATTAGGAATATTAATGGCAGGAGGGAAAATAGATGATTAAATATAAGATAAAGGATTTTCTACCGTCTATAATTGCAGTATTAATCGCATTAATTATTGGTGGAATAATAATGATGACGAAAGGTGTAAATCCGTTTACAGCCTACATTGATATGATGAGAGCAGCTTTTTATCAGGCTTCTCCAAGATCACCATTCTTTAGTGGACTTGCAAAAACATTATTTATTGCAACGCCATTAATATTTTCAGCACTTGCGACAATGGTAGCCTTTAAAGCGGGATTATTTAATATTGGAATGCAAGGGCAAATGGTTGCTGGGGGACTTGCTGCAACTTTCTGGGGAATTACATTTAAAAATTATGTTTTTGGAAATGTATTTGTTGTAATACTTGTAGCTGTAATCGCAGGATTTTTATGGGCTGGGATAGCTGGACTGTTACGTGCAAAGTTTGGAGTGAATGAAGTAATCAGTACAATTATGTTAAACTATATCATGATCGAAGTGCAAAATTTTCTATTAAACGGAATTTTAAAAGATACAACTACACAAAATACACAATCACCACGTGTTTTTGAAGGAGCCAGATTGCCGTTACTTTTTGCAAAAGTTACAAAACAGAACTTGAATTTTGGTTTTATAATCGCAATTCTTCTGACAATAGGAATATTTTTCTTTTTCAAATATTTCAAAAAAGGATATGAAATAAAAGCAGTTGGACAAAGTGATACAGTTGCTGAAAATGCAGGAATTAATCCAAAATACATTATGTTTTTGGCAATGGGAATCGCTGGAGCGTGTGCTGGACTTGGAGGAGCTGAACGTGTTTTAGGTGGAGCTTCTCAGTACACATATACTGAACTTATAATGGGAGATTATGGATTTACAGGACTTGCAGTAGCACTTCTTGGAAAAAATAACCCATTTGGAATATTAGTTGCGGCAATATTTTATGCGGCACTTGAAGTTGGGGGACAAATGTTGCAGCAAAGACATCAGATTGACAAGGATATTGTATTTATTGTACAAGCGTTAATCATAATTTTTGTAGCATCAGAAAATTTATTTAAATTTATGCTTAATAAAAAGAAAGCGGCATAAATTTAGTTATTAAATAAAAATATTGAGTCAGAAAGGAAAAATAAAATGAATATATTACAACAAATATTTAATTTATTGCAGCAGACAATAATAATAGCACCTCCAATACTTATAACAGCCGTAGGAGCGTGTATTTCTGAAAGAAGTGGAATTGTTAATATTGGACTTGAAGGAATTATGTTAAGTTCAGCATTTGCAACAGCAGTTGCTAATATAACTACAGGGAATCCATATTTAGGAATAATTTTTGGAATAATAGTGGGAATTCTAATTTCGCTAATTCATGCAATAATCAGTATCAACCTTAGAGGAAATCAAATTATAAGTGGAGTTGCAATAAATCTGTTTGCAGCTGCAATAACTTCATATTCAATAAAAACTATCTTTAAAACTGCTGGAAGTACTCCATTAGCAAAATCATTGGCAAATCGTCCATTAATGATAATACTGATTTATGCCGTTGCTATAGCAATGTATTTCTTTTTGTATAAAACTGTTTTAGGTTTGAGAATCCGTTCAGTTGGAGAACATCCATTAGCAGCTGATACAGTTGGAATAAGTGTTTACAAGACAAGATATATCGCTGTACTTATATCAGGTGCATTAGCAGGACTTGGTGGAGCTTACCTTACAGCCGTATTGCTTCCTGCCTTTTCAAATAATATGTCAGCAGGACGTGGATATATCGCCTTGGCAGCAATGATTTTTGGGAAATGGAATCCAATAGGAGCAATTTTGGCAAGTCTATTGTTTGCTTTCGGACAAGCATTTGCAGATGTTTCAAAAACAATCGGACTGCCAATATCTCAACAATTTTTGACAATGATACCATACGTTTTAACTTTATTGGCATTAGTTGGATTTGTAGGAAAATCAAAAGCTCCGAAGGCATCAGGATTGCCGTATGAAAAATAAAATTTGATAACAAAAAAGGAATAAAAATGCTAAAATCTTATCAAGAAATAAATGCAGAAACAATTGACCGATGGGTTGAAGAAGGCTGGGAATGGGGACAGCCAATTAGCCATGAAACTTATTTAAACGCTAAAAATGGTAATTGGGATGTCCTCTTAACACCAGTCAATCCTGTACCTCACGAATGGTTTGGAAACTTAAAAGATAAAAAAATATTAGGACTGGCTTCTGGTGGTGGACAGCAAATGCCTATATTTTTTGCTTTGGGTGCAAACTGCACTATTTTGGATTATTCAGATAAACAGCTGGAAGCTGAAAAAATGGTTGCAGAACGTGAAAAATATGAAATAGAAATTATCAAAGCTGATATGACAAAAAAATTACCATTTGCAGACAATAGTTTTGACATAATTTTTCATCCAGTAAGCAACTCCTATATCGAAAAAGTTGAACCAGTTTTTAAAGAATGTTACCGAATCCTGAAAAAAGGTGGAATTTTATTGTGCGGCTTGGATATTGGAACAAATTATACTGTAGATGAAAAGGAAGAAAAAATCATCAATAGTCTTCCATTCAACCCACTAGTCAATGAAGAGCAAAGAAAACAGCTGGAAGAACAGGACTGTGGAATTCAATTTTCCCACACAATATCAGAACAGATAGGTGGACAATTGAAAGCTGGATTTAGACTAACAGATATTTATGATGATACAAATGGATTTGGAAGGTTGCATGAACTTAATATTGCAAGTTTTGTAGCAACAAGAGCAATAAAAGAATAAAAATGAAAAAGCTGTTTTATAAGTTTTTCAAAAATAACTTACTTATGAAGCAGTCTTTTTTTGTGTGAAAATTTTTATGGACTGGAGTATAAAAAAATGGTAATATTAGATAATGAAGAATATAATAAAGTTTGGGATATATAGTAAAATTGCTTTAAAACTGAACTCAAACTCTAAATTTATACTATTTTAATAGTTTTTTTTAATGGAGTCGAGTCTATTTATATTAAGTTATTTTAACGCAGAGGCATCAGACGCCATGCCTCTGCACTCCCGCTTTACGCAAAACTTTCTTATAAGAAAAAAAGAAAACTCGCTTTTGAATAAAAATTTATTTATTTCAAATAGGCAAATATTATTTAAAAGTTTTTCAAAAGCTCAGACAGTTCTTTTTCTCTTAACGAAATTTTGCTTGATTTTTGTTTTAGTTAAATAATTTTATTGTAGCTAAATGAAAGTTGTCGTGATTTTTTTGGGAATGAAAACGATTGTTTGAGCGAAGTTTTACGTAGCGAGTTTCCTTTTTATTTCAAAAAAATGCTTAGACGAGCCAGGATTGTAAAGGGTATGGCGATTGATCCCCTTTACGTAAAAAAGTAAAAAACATATAAGATATACAAAAATATTGATTTAATATAATTTACTTAAAAAAATTTAAGTGAAAGCATTATTATAAATTTTTAAAAGTAAAACTTGAGTTATTAATTATTTTGAGTAAAAAATAAAAAAAGGATTGGTTTATTGAGGGGAATTTTAGGAGAGAGGAACATCGAAAAGAATGAAAGACAACAAGATAAAAATTATTGGAGCAAGAGAGCATAATTTGAAGAATATTGATATTGAGATTCCTAAGAATGAGCTTGTAGTAATTACAGGTGTTTCGGGGAGTGGGAAGTCTTCGCTTGCGTTTGATACGATATATTCGGAAGGGCAGAGAAGGTATGTGGAGAGTTTGTCTGCTTATGCGAGAATGTTCATTGGGCAAATGCAGAAGCCTGAACTGGATAGTATTGAGGGGCTTTCGCCTGCGATTTCGATTGAGCAGAAAAGTGTTTCTAAGAATCCACGTTCAACTGTTGGGACAACTACGGAAATTTATGATTATATGAGGCTTTTATGGGCACACATTGGAGAGGCGCATTGTCCTATTTGCCATCAGAAAGTGGAAAAACAATCGATTCAGGAAATTGTGGACAATCTTGTGAATGGACGGAATGAAAAGGACAAATTGATAGTGTTATCGCCTGTTGTTATTGATAAAAAGGGAACTCATAAAAATTTGTTCTTGAATTTGCAGAAAAAAGGGTTTCAGAGAGTTCGAGTAAATGGTGATATTCTGGACTTGAATGATACGATTGACTTAGATAAGAATAAAAGACATAATATTGAAGTTGTTGTGGATAGACTTGTTGTAAAAAAAGACGATAAGGAATTTTTGAGCAGAATTACAGAAGCTATCGAAACGGCGAGTGAGCTTTCTAATGGAAAAATTATTGCAAATGTGAATGGGGAAGACAACAAGTATAGTGAAAATCTTTCCTGCCCAAATCATCCTGATGTGATTTTTCCTGATGTTGTGCCAAGACTGTTTTCGTTTAATGCACCTTATGGGGCTTGTGAAGTTTGTAATGGGCTTGGTTCAAGGTTGGAAGTGGATGAGAATAAATTGATTGTAGATGAAAATTTGTCAATTAATGAAGGTGGAATTGTTTTTCCAGGAGCGACTACAAAAAAGGGGTGGAACTGGGATTTATTCACAGCAATGGCAAAAGCACATAAAATCGACTTGGATAAAAAGGTGTCTGAATTGACTCGAAAAGAGAAGGATATAATTTTTTATGGAAGTAATAAGAAGTTTAAGTTTTCTTGGAGCGGGGATAGTTTTAGTTATAATGGAAATAGAGAATTTGAGGGAATTGTGAATGGTATTGAGCGTCGATATAGAGAAACTGCTTCGGAGTCAGCAAAGGAAGAGATGGAAGCCAAATATATGACCGAGAGAACTTGTAAGACTTGTAAGGGAAAAAGACTGAAAAATGTTGTTTTGGCGATAACTGTAAATGATAAGAGTATTATTGACTTGACAGAAGTAAGTGTTGTTGATGCACTGAAATTTTATGAAAATATTACGCTTACTGAAAAGCAGATGCAAATCGCGGCGGAAATATTGAAAGAGATAAAAGAGCGGCTAAAATTTATGATAAATGTGGGACTTGACTATTTGAGCCTTTCCAGAATGACAAAAACTCTATCTGGTGGGGAATCGCAGAGAATAAGACTGGCAACTCAGATTGGAAGCAGGCTTACAGGTGTAATTTATGTGCTGGATGAGCCAAGCATCGGACTTCATCAGAGGGATAATGATAAATTGCTTGCAACTTTGAAGGATTTACGTGACATTGGGAATAGTCTGATTGTGGTTGAGCATGATGAGGATACGATGAGGGAAGCTGATTATCTGATTGATATAGGACCAGGAGCTGGAATTAATGGTGGAAAAGTTGTTGCGGAAGGTACTCCAAAACAGGTTATGAAAAATAAAAAATCATTGACTGCACAATATTTGAATGGGAAAATAAAAATAGAAGTACCTGAAAAAAGAAGAAAAGCCACTAAAGAAATTATTTTGAAAAATGCGAAGGGAAATAATCTGAAAAATGTTACAGTACACATTCCATTGGAAGTATTTACTGTGGTTACAGGAGTTTCTGGAAGTGGAAAATCGACATTGATAAATCAGACACTTTATCCAGAACTTCACAACAGGCTGAATAAAGGAAAATTGTATCCGCTGGAAAATAGTGGGATAGAAGGTCTTGAACATTTGGAGAAAATTATTGATATAAACCAGTCGCCAATTGGAAGAACTCCTCGTTCAAATACTGCAACTTATACGAAAATATTTGATGATATAAGAGATTTATTTGCTCAGACAAATGATGCAAAAGTGAGAGGATACAGCAAGGGGAGATTTTCGTTTAATGTGAAAGGTGGAAGATGTGAAGCCTGTAGCGGTGCTGGAATTAATAAAATTGAAATGAATTTCTTGCCAGATGTTTATGTAGAATGTGAAGTTTGTAAAGGAAAACGTTATAATAGAGAAACGTTGGAAGTACATTACAAAGGGAAAAGTATTTCGGATGTGCTGGATATGACGGTTGAAGAAGCATACGAATTTTTTAAGAATATTCCGACACTTGAGAGAAAATTGCAGACATTAATTGATGTGGGAATGAACTATATCCAACTGGGACAGCCTGCAACAACACTTTCTGGAGGGGAAGCTCAAAGAATAAAACTTGCTACAGAACTTTCCAAAATTTCACGTGGGAAAACAATTTATGTACTGGATGAGCCTACAACTGGACTTCATTTTGAAGATATTAGAAAACTACTGGAAGTACTGAATCGACTTGTAGAAAAAGGGAATACAGTGCTTGTAATAGAACATAATCTTGATGTTATAAAATATGCTGACCATATAATAGATATAGGACCTGAAGGTGGGCATAAAGGAGGACAGATTATTGCACAAGGTACTCCAGAAGAAATAATAAAATCTCGAAAATCACACACAGCAAAATTTTTGAAAAAATATTTGAAATAAAATTTAGATTTAAGGTAAAACTAACTTTAAAAATATGAAATAATAAATAATATTTTGTATTATTAGGGCAAGCAAATACTTGAAAATTATTTTAAAATATACTCAAAACCGTTTAAAATTGAATTGCTAGAAATTATATAAATTTAGGGTTTGAGTAAAATAGTCATAACTTTTGAGTTCTGTTTTAAACTAGTTTTACTATAAGTTCAAGTAAATTGTAACAAAGAAAAGGAGAAAAAGATTGGTTATGAAAAGTAAAAATTCATTTTTAAAAATGGTGTTATTAATGCTGATAATGATGTTTGGAGTAATTTCCTGCGATTTTTTGGCAAATAAAACCATTCGTGTGCCAAAATCGGTAATTGAGTCAAAGGCTAAGGAAAAATTCCCGATTACAAAGAACTTTCTAGTAGGGAAAATTACTGTAAAAAATCCCAAAATTTCATTTAAAGATAACAGAATTTATCTTGTAACGGATTATGATGCCTCATTGCTGGCAGATAGATCAGAAGGAGTTATTGAGTTAAATAGTGAAATTAAGTTTGACGAAAAAACAAACCAGCTCTATTTGGTAGACATGCAAGTAGAAAAAATTTTGGATAAAAATGGAAAAGATGTTGTGACAACACCTGTTGCAAAATCAATGAAAGCCCTAATATCAAATTATTTGGAAACAAATCCAGTTTACAAATATGAGCCAGATGATAAGAAAAAAGTTAAAGTAAAAAATATGTTTATAAAAAATGGGAAATTATTTGTACAAACTTAATGGAGAATTTTAATTTTTACAGTGGAATTTAGGTTTCACTGTTTTTTGTTGAAAAAATTGTATATTTTTAATTTGTCTGATATTATTAAGTAATGAAGATGTTTTTAGGAAGGAAAGTACAGAATTGGAAAAATTATTTGAGAAACTAAAAAAATTGACTACCCCAACTATTTCTGATAGGGGGAAAATGTATTTTGTTAATAAAAAAGCAGAATTGACAACACTTATAAAAACTTCAGATAAAATAACGATAGAATCACGAGTTATGGGAAGTTATGAAAATATTTACTATGTTGATATAACTTATTTTGAAGGTAATGAGAAAAAAGAAGAGAATCTTGTGTATGAATGTGACTGTCTAAATTTTTTGGAAAATAAAAAACCTTGTAAACACATTATAGCTACTGGAATAGCGGCAGACAAAGAAATTGAGGCTGGGAATATTTATTTTAAGAAAAATAGGGAATTTAAAATGGAAGAAGAAGTGCTTGATATTAAGAGAAAAGAAGCAGAAGAAGAAAATGATTTGTTTGAAAACCTTCAAAAAAATTTAGGAATAAAAAAAGCGATTTCTAAAAAAAGTATATATCAAGATATTGAAAAAGAAACAATTAAAAAATTTAAGGAAAGGTTGTTGGAATTAAAAAACAAAATTGAGAACGATGAAATTTCAGATTTGGAAAAAACTGAATACAAATTGGAACTTGAATTAAGTCAGGACACGCCTTCAATGTTTACTTTAAGAGTAAAAGCAGGAGAGAAAAAATTAAGTTACATAAAAGATCTAGAACATTTTGTTCATCAAGTGGCAAGAGGAAAATCTTATGAAATAAGCTCTAAAAATGTTTATAATCCAAATATACATTATTTTAACGAAATAGATAAGAAAATAGTTGAAAATTTGAATAATTATTTTAGTAATAAAGAAAAATTTGGAATGCATTTTAATGGTTATTACGTAAAGTTACAGGGGGAACCCTTAAATCCGATGTTGGGAGAGATGATATTTTCAGCTGTAGAAAATAAAAAAACAATAAAATTTGGAAATAAGACACTTTATGTGACAGGAGAACATGAACCTGTGTTTGCATTTCAGAAAGATAAACGTGGACGAGAAAAGATAATCATAAGGGATTTTTCGGTTTTATCTGCTACGAGTCGTCATTTTAACTTGAATAGCGGGATATCAAATATTATAAAGTTTTATAAAATGAGTGGTATGGAATGGGAAATCATAAATACACTTACAGTAGGTAGTAAAAGTGAAATAGAATTTTTGAATGAAATATCGGGAAAATTAGTTAATGAAATAATAGAAGTTCTTTCAAAATATGAAATTCCAATTGCCAAAGTTACAGAAGAATACGGAAAAGTTAATATTTTTGTGGAAGAAGGAAATAGAAAAAATAAACTTTTGATAATGCTTTCGTGTCTTGAAGAAAGTGTTAAAATAGACGGTAAATATTTTATTCCTCAAAAAAATAAAAAACTTCAAAGAGAGATTTCTGAAGATTTTCAAGAAAATGCCGATGCTCACTTTATAAATATAGAACTACAACCAGAACGTGTGTATAGCAAAAAATTGAGAAAATTTACACACAAACAGCTAAAATCTGATGATATTATGTTAGAAATTGACAGAAACAAATTTTTAAAAATAGCGGATATCATTGACGAAAAATATGCTGAAAATGTAAATATAAATGTAAGTGACAAAGTAAAAAAAATTCGTAGAGTTAGTGTACAAATGAATATAAAATCTGTTGAAAATGAACTTTTTAGTTTAGATTTCAATGTTGAAGGAGTTGATGAAAAAGATGTCGAAACAATTTTAGAGGGAGTAAAGAATGAAGAAAAATTCATTACGCTGTCAAGTGGTGAACTTCTGAAAATAGCTAACAAAAGTAGTGAAGAGATGATTGGAATTGTAGATGCGATTTCAGATTTGAAGATTGGAGAAAATAGAATTTCTAAGATAAAGGTTTTACAGTTGGCACAAGTTTCTAACAGTATTAACGAGGAATTAAATGAAATGGAAGAATTTAAGGAACTTTTCCAAAAAATAAAAAATCGTGAAAATAAGGAACCATCAAATATAAAGGCAAAACTGTTTCCCTATCAAAAAATTGGGTTTAATTGGCTAAAAAATATGTACGATATTGGCTTTGGCGGAATTTTGGCAGATGATATGGGACTTGGTAAAACTTTACAGGCGATTTCGCTTATTTCAGAGATTCAGCTGAGAAATAAAGATTTGTTTGGAATAATTATTGTTCCGACTTCACTTCTGCACAACTGGAAGGAGGAATTTCATAAATTTTCGGATATAAAGCCAATTCTTGTAGAAGGAGCTGCCAGTGTAAGAAAAGAGCTAATTGAAAAAGCTGAAAAAGGAATTTTGATAACAACTTATCAGACTTTTAGAAATGATGTAAAAAATTATAAAAACAAAAAATTTGATGTGGCAATATTGGATGAAGCACAAAATATAAAAAATGTATCTTCACTTGTGAAAAAAGCAACAGATAAGCTAAACAGCTCTGTAAATTTTGCACTTACAGGAACTCCAATTGAAAACAGCATTATGGAACTCTGGTCAATTTTTGACTTTATCTTGCCTGGTTATCTAGACAGCATAACAAAATTTAGAAAAAAATATAAAAATTCATTAAATAATCCAGATTCTAAAAAAATATTTAATTTGAAAAAAATAGTTTCTCCGTTTATTTTACGAAGAACAAAAAAAGAAGTATTAGCAGAACTGCCTGAAAAAGTAGAAAACAATATGATAGTAGAATTAAGCAGTGAACAAAAAAAATTATATATGGCATACGTAAAACAGGCAAAAAAAGAGCTTAGAGAATTTGATAAGGAAGAAAACAATAATTTGAAAGTGTTGTCAATTTTAACAAAATTACGCCAAATCTGTAATTCTCCACAATTGTTCGATGAAAATTATAAAGGTGAAGTTGCTAAAATTGAACTTTTAAAGGAATTAATGCCTGATATTTTGCGAAATAACCACAGAATGCTCATATTTTCACAATTTTTAGGAACGCTGGAAGAAATAAAGATAGAACTAGAAAAAGAAAAAGTTAAATATTTTTTCATAGACGGAAGCGTGAAATCAAAAGAACGTATGGAAATTTCCAAAAAATTCAATTCAGGTGAAGGACAAGTTGTTTTAATTTCGTTAAAGGCTGGAGGAACAGGTTTAAATCTGGTTGGAGCAGATGTCGTAATTCATTATGATCCCTGGTGGAATTTTGCAGTAGAAAATCAGGCAAGCGATAGGGCTCACAGAATCGGACAGAAAAAAAGTGTTCAAGTTATAAAACTGATAACAGAAGGTACAATTGAGGAAAAAATAATAAAACTTCAAGAAAAAAAACGAACCTTGAGTGAAAATATTTTGGAGAAAAACAATAAAAGTGATAATCAGAAATCGAAAGATATTTTTGAGATGAATGAGAGAGAATTGATGGAGCTTTTGAGTCTTGAAAAATAAAATATTGATTTGAAAAAATTTCAAAAACTTTAGATTGCAGTGCTCATGAAAAAAGAAGTTTTATAACATTGACAATATTTAAGAAAAATGATATACTAATTTAGTCATACTAGCCGGGGAGTTAGCGGTGCCCTGTATCTACAACCCGCTTTAGTAGAGGTGATGTCAAATTTAAGGGAAGTTCTAGTATCAACGTCTTATTTCAAAAGTGTTGAGAAAATAGTCCTGTATTGTAGAGAGTTAGCGAAATGTGTCAGGTCGGGAACGAAGCAGCACTAAGTTAGTTTCTCTAGGTTTACAGGGTAGCTGTTTTTGAGCTTTTGGATTAAGAAACGGATGGTAGAATGTTTTCGAGAATTTGATGTATGACTTTTTATTTAATTAATTATAGTGTATTATCTTAAAATTGAAATTCCTTTTTCAAAAATTAAATTTTTTTAGTTTAGTTTCTTTTACTACGAATGGAGGTTTCACGATGAAAGTAGTTGAATGGGATAGAAAGGAGAATATAAGTAAAATTTTAATAGATTTATTGGAGATAGATCCGAAATTTTCTTTTGATAAAGAGAAGGATGATATATTTTTTTTATATAATAATGGAGAGTTGTGTGGATATGTAATTCTTATTTTAAACAATATTGCCCAATTGAAAAAAATATTTATTTTACCAAAATTAAGAAATAATGGATATGGAACATTTTTTTTAAAATATATAATTAATTGGATTACAAATAAAAATTTTGATTCACTAATCATAACTAATCATAAAAAAATGAACAATTTCCTTGAAAAACAGCGATTTATAAAAACAGAGGACGGATATATATTAAATAATCTGACAGAAACTAAAAGACAGAAAAAAAATATGCTATCTATTTCCAAGTTTGCAATTTGTGTAAATATTGTTTTGGCTCTATTAAAAATTATGGCTGGGAAAATTTTTTACAGCATGTCGCTACTTTCTGACGGATTAAATTCACTTTCGGATTTGATTACAAATGTGCTGGTTATCGTGGGGCTAAAGGTTGGAAGTAATCCTGAGGATAAGGAGCATCCGTTTGGGCATGGAAAGATAGAATCGGTTTTTAGTGTGATAATAGGGACGTTTATAATGATAACGGCTTTTGAGCTGATAAAAGATAATTTTTCAAAATTAACTTCTTTTAGTAATGAAAATAATGTGAATATTACACTTATTCCAATAGTTATAACTGTTTTGGCAATATTGATAAAAATTTTTCAATTGACTTTTATGAAGAAAAAGGCAAAGAAATATAATAATGCCTTGATAAATTCGTTACTTGCAGATTACAATACTGATATTGTTATTTCCAGTTCTGTTTTATTTGGGTTGCTTTTATCAAGGATTCATCCTATATTTGATACGATTGTAGGATTTATTGTGTCAATTTATATTATAAAGAGCGGTTATGAACTGATAAAGGAAAATTCGTTAATATTGATGGATTCACAAGATGATGAGCTGATTGAGAAAATACGTTCAGAAATATTACAATTTGAAGAAATTGAAAATGCACACGATTTTCGCATGACTACTTCTGGAAAAGACATTTATATGTTTGTGGATGTACGAATGGATAAAAATAAGACGATTGAAGAAGCACACGATATTACAAATAAAATTTCAAAAAAGATTAAGCATAAATATAAAAATATAAAAAGGCTTTTGATTCATATAGAGCCTGTTTACGAAGATGATTAAATTTTTTGAAATAGAAATTGAATAAGTTACTAATTTATAAAAATATAAAGGAGATATTGTAAAATGATAGAAAAAATAAAACATGAAAAATACAAAATTTTAAAAAGAAATATTATTGGAGATTCTGATTTTACAAAGGAAACAATGTTTATTCTGATTTGTGCAATGATTATAGCGTCAATAGGATTAAATACAAACTCTGTTGCAGTAATTATTGGAGCAATGTTGATTTCGCCACTAATGTCACCAATTCAGTCGCTAGGATTGGGATTATCAAATGGAAATTTAAAAAGAGTTTATGTATCACTTTTTAGATTGGGAATTTTTATATTAATAAGTGTAGTAAGTTCCACTTTTTATTTTTTAGTAAGCCCTATAAATGATGCAACACCACAGATACTAGCAAGAACTTATCCTACTTTATGGGATGTTTTAATCGCAATTTTTGGTGGAGCTGCAGGAGTAATTGGAAAAACTGAAGAAGATGGTGGAAATGTAGTTCCTGGAGTAGCTATTGCAACAGCATTAATGCCTCCTTTGTGTGTAGTAGGATTTGGGATTGCTCATGGGAATCTGAAAATTTTTCTTGGAGCAGGATATTTGTTTATAATAAATGTATTTTTTATAATGATAGCAACATTAGTTGGTTTGATAGTTTATTCTGGAAATATTTTTGAAGCAAGAAATAAAATTTCAATAAAAAAACAAATAATATTTTATATAGTAAGTTTAATCATAATTATTCCAAGTATATATACAGCAACAACTTTAGTTCAAGATACAGCGAGAGAAAATTCATTAAAAAAATTTATTTCAAGGGAATTAAAAACTCATTATGTTTTTGATAATTCTATTAATAAAAAAGATAAAACTGTTACTTTAAAAATTGTAGGAGATGCCTTTAAAAAACAGGATATTGAGAAATTAGAAAAAAAACTGGAAAAATATAAATTGAAAAACTATAAATTAAAAATACAGCAGTTATCCAATGAAAAGTATTTAACAGCACAGGACTTATCAAAATATCTGAACGAAGAAAAAATAAAAGAAAATGCTGAAGATATTACATTACCACTAAAAAATGAAAATCAAACAATTTTGGAGAATGATTTAAAAACTGTTGAAAATATTTTATATAAAAATTTTTCAAATAATATTAGCGAAGTTAAAATTGGAAAATTGATAGATGCAAATAATAATGAGAACTTTGTTGTTTTAGTTGTTGGGAATGAAACAATGACAGATGAAATTTCTGAAAAAATAAAAAATCTTGAATTTAACACTGAAAAAAAATATAATATTTTTGTTCAAAAAGTTCAAAAAAATACTGAAGAATTTGAACAAAATAAAAATTAATTTTTAAAATTAAAAAAATTGAAACAAATATAAATTCAGAAAAAAATAAATAAAAGATAAAAAAATCTTGTGAATAAATGGAAAAAATATATTAAAGCCTTGACAAATGGCTTTATATTTATTATAATAGTTTGTATAAATGTAAAAAAAATTATGATTTTTTATAATTATTTTTACAATATTGAATGAAAAAATTAACGATATAAAAATTAGAAAGGAGTCGATAAATAATGGCAGTACCTAAGAAAAGAACCTCTAAAGCAAAAAGAAATATGAGAAGATCACATGATTCTATCAAAGCTCCAAATATTGTTGTAGAAGCTGATGGTTCAATAAGAAGACCACACAGATTAAACTTGGAAACAGGAGTTTACAGAGGTAGACAAGTGTTAGCAAATGATGAAGCAACTGATGCTGAATAATTTGTTGAAGCAGGATTTATGTCTTGCTTTTTTTTTGGCTTTATTATTTATTAATTTAAATGTTTTTAGTTGTATTTTTAAAAATTTTATGATAGACTTTAGTAGAATGATTTTAAACTGGAATTGGTATAAAATTATAGTAAAAAAACTTTAAAACTGAACTCAAAAGTTATTACTATTTACTCAAATACTGAATTTATATAATTTTTAATAGCTTAATGTTAAGCGAGTTCGAGTATATAAGGAAACTAAGAAATATAATAAAGTAAAAATAAAAAATAAATTTGAGGTGAAATATGAAAGTTGGAATTTTAGGAACAGGATCTTATGTACCTGAAAAGATAATGACAAATGATGATTTGGCAAAAATTGTGGATACAAATGATGAATGGATAACAGTTAGAACTGGTATCAAGGAAAGAAGAATTGTGGATGAAAATGAAGGAACATCCGATTTGGCATTTAGAGCAGCACAAAGAGCAATTGAAGATGCTGGAATAGATAAAAATGAGATTGATTTGGTTATTGTTGCGACTATGACTCCTGATTATGGAACTCCATCGACTGCGGCACTTGTTCAGGATAAATTGGGAATAAATGCAGCGGCATTTGACTTGAGTGCAGCTTGTACTGGGTTTGTTTATGCTTACTCTGCGGGGCATAGCTTTGTTAAGGCTGGACTTTATAAAAAAGTGCTTGTTATCGGGGCAGAAGCAATGTCGAGAGTAGTTGACTGGACTGATAGGGGAACTTGCATTCTATTTGGAGATGGTGCAGGAGCTGTTGTACTTGGAGAAGTAGAAACTGGAGGATACTTAGCAAGCCATCTTGTAGCTGACGGTTCTGGGGCATGTGAATTATTAGTACCTGCAGGAGGTACAAAAGAGCCTGTATCTAAAGAAAAAATTGATAATAAGGATATTTATCTAAAAATGAATGGAAGAGAAATCTTTAAATTTGCAGTAAGAGTTTTCCCAGAAACTGTGGAAGATGTATTAGGACAGGCTGGAATAACTGCTGATGATGTTGATTTATTTATTCCGCATCAAGCAAATATTAGAATTATTGAGTCAATTGCAAAAAGATTTAAGCAACCGCTTGATAAATTTTTTGTAAATTTGAGTAAATATGGAAATACTTCGGCGGGATCAATTCCGATAGCACTTGATGAGGCGATAAAGGAAGGGAAACTTAAAAAAGGAGATAAGTTTGTTGCTACTGGATTTGGTGGAGGACTGACTTATGGTTCGATTTTGGTCGAAATTTCAAAATAGTTGGAAAATAATTGTTAATAAAAATTAAATAATTTATAAAGATAAAATTTGTAAAATATAAAATTACAGGAGGAGAATTATGAATTCAAAAATATTTTGGGGATTGGTAATAGTTGTTTTAAGTTTGCTTAAATTTATACCTGAAGATATTATGAAATATATCGTTAATTATCAGGTTGTAATGATTCTTGTAGGAGGTTATTTTCTTATTAAGAAGAAAAAACATGGATGGATTTTCTTGATTGTAGGAATATATTTGTATATTACTCAATATATATGGGAAAACTTACCATTATTTATAGTTCCATTAATTTTAGGGTTAGGAATTATTGGACTGGGTGTAAAGGAAATAGTTGATAAAAAGAAATTAACTAAATTTAGCAGTAAAGATATTAAAGAATCAAAAGATGAAGAAATAGTGGATGCTGAAGAAATAAAAAAATAATTATATTTATATTTTTTATTGAAATTAAAAATTATGATTATTTGACCAATTAAAAATAATTAAAAGATATGAGAATAAAAGGAGAATTTATGTCAAAAATTGCTTTTGTATTTCCAGGACAGGGTACACAGTATGCTGAAATGGGGAAAAAATTATATGATGAAGTAAATGATGAAAACAAAAAATTAATTGATGAGATTTTTAAAAATAATGAAGATGTGAAAAGAGTTATTTTTGAGGGAACAGATGAGGAGTTGAAAAATACGAAATATGCACAGCCTGCAATTGCACTATTTTCAGTTGTTTTAACAAAATTATTGAAAGAAAAAGGTATAAATGCTGATTTTGTGGCTGGACACAGTTTGGGAGAGTATAGTTCCTTATATGCGGCTGGAGTTTTAAGTGAAACTGATACGCTAAAATTGATTTCAAAAAGAGGGGAAATAATGAGCGGTGCTAATATTGACGGTGGAATGGCTGCAATATTGGGGCTTAGTGCAGAAGATGTGGAAAATATATGTGATGAAATTGATGGAATTGTGGAAGCAGTAAATTATAATGAGCCAAAACAGACTGTTATTGCTGGAGAAAAAGAAGTAATTGAAAAAAATCTTGAACTGTTTAAGGAAAAAGGAGCAAGAAGAGCATTGCCTCTAGCAGTTTCAGGACCTTTTCATTCATCATTAATGAAACCTGTTGCAGAAATTTTGAAAAAAGAATTTGAAAACTACACTTGGAATAATCCAGTAACTCCGATTGTCGCAAATACTACAGCAAATATTTTAAATTCTGCTGATGAAATTCAAAATGAACTGTATAATCAGACATTTGGACCAGTAAAATGGGTAGACACAATAAATAAACTGGCTGAAAATGGGGTTACAAAAATTTATGAAATTGGACCAGGAAAAGTATTGGCAGGATTAATTAAGAAAATTAATAAAGAAATTGAAGTTATTAATATTGAAAATGTTGAAAATCTGTAATTTCAAATTTATGTAAGACTGACTTAGAAAATTTTGTCTAACTTTAGTTTTATTATAATAATTTTTTAATAAAAAACAACAAATGAATATAAAGTAAACTTCGAGAAAAAAATAAAAGATTATTTCATAGAAAAGCAGCTTTATCAATTTAAGGCTGCTTAACTATAAATATAAAAAATACTATTGAAAATGTTTAAAAAATTCTACCCTTTTAAATCAATTATTGAACATAATCAAAAGTTTCCAAAGTTAAATTTCTATTTCCATTTCCATAAAAATACACTTTAAATACTGTTCCTTTGGAAAATTTATAATAAGTCTGGTCAACAAGTCCTGTAAAATTAAATATTTTTCCTGACTGAAGGCTGACACAGTTTGCGAACCTTTTGCCATCTTTTGCTATACCTCTTGAAGTTACACGACATTTTTCTACCGTTCTTAAAGTTTTTTGTGCTGCAAAATTGTAAGCACTTCCTAATATTAAGAATGTAAAAATAATTTTTTTCATAACAAATCAACTCCTATCATTGTAATTTTAGTTATTTGTGAAAATTTATAAATTCTACCATATTACTCCCAGCCTTTTTGCAAGTTGTACATAATTTGCAGGAGGCATCCAGTATTTAATAATTTTTTTGTTTTTATTGAATACATCCAGTGCTTTTTCCTTTTCACCTTTTTTCAGATAAACATCTATCATAATTCTGAACAGTTCATTCATCGGATGATTTCTACTACTTTCATAAACAAATTCCGGATATTTTTTTGTATCGACATTTTTATATGCTTCAATTCCTTTTTGTGCATAATTCAATATCTCTGAATATTTATCAGGATAATTATGATAAATAAAATCTGTCATAATGAGATATCCTTTTGGATAATCAGGGAAATTTTCTATTAATTTTTGCGATATTCTTTTAAAGTTAATATTATCAGGATTTTTTACCGGCGAGTAAAGCATTAGAAGGAGTTTATAATCATCAATTTTTGCTGTTTTATTTTTTACTTTTTCCTCTTTTTCACTGATTAAAAGTTTTGTATCATCATCATTTCCCGGCGTTCTTACAATTTCTCCTATGGTTTTATCCATTCCTTTTATTTTGTAGCTGTCAAGTGAAAGAATATTTATAAACTCTATATTCTCATCATAAGGAATTTTCCATTTTTTAAGCGGATAGAAGTACTCAAATTTTACAATCATTTCTTTTTCGATATATTTTGTGTCATTTTTCTTTAATTCACTTTTTAAAAAGGAAGATATTTCCTGTTCTATTATTTCTAGCTGTGTAGATCTGCTTTTTCCTCTTACCAACGAATTAAAGTCTTTGTTTTTATAAAATTTAGACATTGTATAGTTTAAATCGGGATATTTTAATGAAACATTTACATAAGCCAGTTTTATATCCCTTCCGTTTCCATTTTTCTGCTTCGTTAGTTCAATTTTATTTATTTTATAAGTAAGATATTTATAACTTTCTTGTGAAGTACGCCAGATATTAAACCACATTAAATGATATTCACTAACTTTTTTTGTATCTTCATTTTTTGCTGCATTGATATAATCTTCAAAAGCCGATGCTACTGCCTTTTTATCATCATTTTCAGAACTCTCGCTAATTCCACAGCTTGTTATAAACATCATTGCCAGTAAAATAAATGATATAAATCTTTTCATGATTCCTCCTGATTTTTCTAATAATAAGTTTTCTTACTTGTACTAAAAAATACTATATTTTAATCAAAAAGTAAACTATTTTTTCATATTTTCTGAAGTAGATGCCACATCTTTGGAAAATGTCATTGAAATTCCTGTATCCTGATTATACTGCACTTTTCCATTTTTTACAATAATTTCATCTGATTCCTTGCCATTTCCTACAAGAATATATCTCCCGTTGCCCTTACTTTGCATATCATAGGTTCCTGCCTTTATTATACAGTTCCCGTTAACTACATTGTTAAGGCTTATATAGGCAATATTTCCTTTGATTTCAAAATATGAATTTTCAAAACATTCCTGACCTGCCACCTTTACAGTCTGCCCTTTTGTAGTCAGCGTTTCCACATTATATTTTCCTGAAATACTGCTTTGGGAAACTTTCCCCTTTGCTTCGCATCCCATACTCATTAAAATCATTCCTGCCATCATAGTTAGATTTATTTTTTTATTTTTCATTTTTTCACCTCTGTCTGTATTTAACTATTCAAAATTCCATCAGCTATTTTCTTATCTTATTAAAATAAATGTATATGTGCTTTACTTCCATATAGTAAAACGAATGTCATAATTGGCATAAAAGGTATAAAAAGAAGCATACTCTGCATTATCTTCATTTTAAAAAGCCTAAATTTTACTTTTGGAATCTGCTTTTTCTGAATTATGTCTATCATGTTGTCCACAATTTCTGAGATTCTGCTATTTTCTATTATTATATCTATTTGCGAAGATCCTCCTTTTAAGTTTTTCTCAGGCACAAAACAGATTTCCTTTTTTCCATCAAGAAGATAGATGTGAGATTTAGATCTGATTATTCGAGTGCCAAATAGAGGAAATAACTCAGTACCCCAGTTATAGCCTTTAATATCCAGTAATTTTCCATTTAAATAAAAATCTTCATTTATTATCTCAAGTGTATCTTTTGTTTTTTCTTTTGGATAATAGTATTTGTTCCCGTATGTTATACTTATTACAGCACAGCTAAGTAAAAGCAGTATTCCAATTTTTATCCCGAAAAATATTAATATTTCTGTTATGGTAAAGCAGATAATATTCAAAACAACTACTTTTTTCAGATTTTCAGGCACTTCATAAAATACCGTTCCTGTTTCTGTTCTTTCACGGTAAACTGTATCAGCTGCTAAAATTCCAAGTTTTATTTTCTCTTTAACCTCATCCTCATACCTTTGAATAATCTTATGTAAATTTTTTTTGATTTTTCTATTTTTCATATCAAAAATAATTACTATACTTAAAACTGCAAAATATATTAATGCAAAAACTAAACTATATAGCATTTTAAACTCCCTGAATTAGTAAGATATTCCTTGCAATGTTATATGAATTCTGTCAGCATCCACTTTTAAAATTGTTTTCAGTACCTGTTTTTATAAAGATAATATTGTTATACACCATATATGCTACCATTATTTTACTAAAATAAATACATATATGCTTTGCTTTTATACAAAGAAACAAGTATCACAATTGATATAAAAAGTAAAAAAAGAAGTATGCTCTGCATTTTTTTCATTTTAAAAAGTTTGAATTTTACTTTTGGAATCTGTTTTTTCTGGATTACATCAATAATATCATCTATAATTTTAGAAATTCTGTCATCTTCTATTATTATATCTATTCGAGATCTTTTTAACTGTCTTTCAGGTACAAAACAGATTTCCTTTTTGTCATCAAGAAGATAAATATGGGATTTAAGTCTGATTATTCGAGAGCCAAACAGGGGAAATAATTCAGTACCCCAGTTATAGCCCTTTATATCCAATAATTTTCCATTTAAATAAAAGTCTTCATTTATTATTTCAAGTGTATTTTTTGTTTTTTCTTTTAAATAATAATATTTATATCCGTGTATCATACTTATTACAGCACAGACTATTAAAAGCAATATTCCAATTTTTATTCCCAGAAATATTAATATTAGCATTATGGCAAAGCAAATAAGATTTAGAAAAACTGCTTTTTTCAAATCCTCCGGCACTTCATAAAATACTCTTCCTGTTTCTGTTCTTTCACGGTAAACTGTATCAGCTGATAAAATTCCAAGTTTTATTTTCTCTTTAACTTCATCTTTCTGTTTTTGATTAATTTTGCGAAGATTTTTTCTGTTTTTTATTTGTTTCACACCAAAAACGATTAATATAACAGCAACTGAAAGATATACTAATGCAATAATTGAATTCATTTTAGACTCCTCCGTATTAATAAGATATTCCTTGGGCTGTTATACGGACTCTATCAGCATCCACTTTTAAAATAGCTTCAAGTATTTGTTTTCCTGCCTCCCTTAATTGAGCGGTAGTCTGTGAATTAGGATTGCTCTGATTTAAGGACTGTCCCACAGCCAAAGTCATTCCGACCATAACCATTTGGTCGTACATGCTTTTTTTCTCCCTGTTGCTCATTCCGTCAAAAAATCCGCTGTTTTCAAGATGAGCCTTGAACTGATTTGCCATAGGTTTCACATAGTCGTCATTAAGACTGACATTGTTATATGCCATGTATGCTCCTGCTATTACAGCCGCTACTCCCGAAGACAGATCATTTGTAGGTATTCCTACAGAACGTGCTACCTGTGGGAAAGAATCGTACAGCTGCTTTAATGATGCCCTTATTTCCTTTTGCTGGCTTTTTGGATAAGTTGCAACCAATGTTTCCAGTCCATCGGTGCTTCCGTCCTGTGTGAAAGTAAGTGATGATTTTCCGTAAGATTTACCTTGTGAAGATGAAGTTGTATTTAAAAGTTCCTGCATTATTTCATTTTTAAACATATCGCTATAATCAGCATGAGCTTGTCCTGAAATTCCAAGTCCCAGTGCTAAAATACTTAAAAGAAATATTTTTTTCATAAATTTTGCTTTCATAACTTTTCCTCCTGTAATTTTTTATTTTACTGTTAATTTAAATCAGATAATTTTTTCTTGTTTTCCTCATATTTTTTACTATTAGTAGATTTTAACATTTCATTATCCTTTTTGGCATTTTCTAAAGCTATGTTATACAAAAGGGGATTATAGTTTTCTTTTAGAAATTTTTGGTTAATTATAAAAGTTTCTACTGCTTTTTCATTATTTCCTGACAATCTGTAAGCCTGTATCAAATTTTTTTCAATTATCTCTGAAAGTACATTATTTAATATTTTAATATCCTTATATTCAGCATAACTCTGTTTACCATGTTTTAAAATACCTATTGCTTTTTCATAATATTCAGCACTTTCCTTATATTTTTTTTCATAAAAGAGAATATCTGCCATCACTCTGTAACCATAGGAATAATCAGGAGCATTTTTTAAAAATATTTCTGTAATTTCCTTTGTTCTTTTAAATTCACGGTTTTGATAAAATGCCACGGTTACATAATTACGGTATTTCTCAAGATTTTTGCTATCCTTTAAAAATTCCTCTTCCGCTTTTTTTATAACTTCTTCTGATGAAACTTCCTTCTGTTTTTCTATTTCAGAGCTGTCTTTTTCTGAATTCTTTTTATTTTCTTCAGTTTTATTTTTATCGCTCTGGCTTGTATTAATATTATTACCTTTTTTTGTTTTATTTTGTTCCTGTTTCTTATTGCAGCTAAAAACAGCAAAAACTATCATAGCTATCATTAAAATTTTTTTCAATTTTATCACTTCCCCAATGGATACAGAATTTTTTATGTTTTTTATTTTCTTAACAGTTCTTCTTAAACTTTTGCTTTGTAAATATTGGCTTGACTTAATTTCCATAATTCTTACCTATCAAAGAAATCAGATATATCATAAAAGAAACATAAATCGCCACTATTAGTAAAAGGTGTAATGGATAAAAGAAATAAAACATATATTTTGTAAATCTGTTATGAATACCCTGCTTTCCGTTGTAAAGCCATATTATCGGCAGTGAAAATATCGCAAATATCTGTGTTTTTATAAATATCTCATTTCCAAAAACGTTAAACGGAAATTCAAGTCCGGGCATAATAAATACGTTTAGAAACACCATTAATACAGCCTGAAATATTATGTTTTTGTAATCTTTCCCCCTGAAAAAATAGAATATCAGAATAATTGCAATTCCATATCCTAAATAATCACTTTTTGCAAAATGTGCAATTACGATGGTTAAAATACTTATGGCAGCTTTTACAAAAAATTTTATTATTTTATTCATATTTTCTGATTTTTCTGTCTTTTCCAGTAAATTCATTCCACATAAGGCAATTCCGAAAGTCCACAATACATTGTTATATGGATAAAATACCATTATTTCTCCTTTTAATGCCAGACTTGCAAAAAGATTGAACGGAATTTCCGAAATAGCTGCAAAAATAAAAATACGTATTAAATATTTTTTTCTGTTTTTAGTCCTGTAAAATCCTTCCGTAAGCATAAAGGCAAAAATAGGAAAGGCAAGTCTTCCAAGCACATTTAACCATATCTGATTAGGAAAAAATATATTCCACAGATGATCTGCCACCATAAATGTCATTGCCAGAATATGCAGTGTAAAAGAATTTATCCCTTTAGAAAATATAACTTTTTTATCCATTTTCACTCCTATTCTATTATTTTAATAAGAAAGTCCTGATGCCGTTATTCTCACTTTGCTTGCACTTACTCCAAGAAGTCCCTCAAGCACCTTTTTACCAGCCTGTCTTAATTGAGCTGTAGTTTTTGCATTTGGACTTTGCTGATTTTCGGACTGACTTACAGCCAAAGTCATCCCTATTATTACCATTTGATCATAAATATATTTTTTTTGACTGTCGCTCATTTTATCAAATTCAGAAACACTTTGCATGGCTTCTTTAAACTGATTTGCAATAGGTTTCATATAATTATCGTTAAGGCTGACATTGTTATAAGCCATATATGCTCCTGCTACAACAGCTGCCATTCCTGTTGATAAATCATTTGTAGGTATTCCTACAGAACGTGCTACTTGCGGGAATGAATCCTGTAATTTTTTCAATATAGGTTTCACTTGGGCTCTTTTATTTGAAGGATATTGAAGAACTAAATCATCTAATCCTTTTGTATTTCCATCAGGTTTAAATGTTATTTTAGTTTTTTTTGTAGAAGTAACTGTCTTAGCACTTGTCGATGAAGATGTATTTTTTTTATTCGATGATGTTTTTTTTGACATTAAATTATTATATTCGTCTTCTCCATACATTTCCACATATCTTTCTCTATTCCTTTTTTCTTGTTCTCTTGCATTTTTGAGCCCTTGATTAGCCATCCATTGTGCATTATAATCAATAAAAAAACCGTAAGCCTGATTTGAAATTCCAAAACTTAATGCTACTATTACTGTTAAAAATATTTTTTTTATTTGCTTAACTTTCATAATTTCTGCTCCTAAATTGAATTATATATTTTCATATTTTTTGTTTTCTATTTTTTTATATTACTACTATATACTATGATAAAATTTCTTATTTTTGTAATTATTTATTTTAATAAATAAGTCCTGATGATGTAATCTTCACTTTGCTTGCATTTACTTTAAGAACTCCCTCAAGTACTTCTTTTCCCGCTCTTCTTAATTGAGCGGTAACTTTTGCATTTGGATTTTGCTGATTTTGGGACTGATTTACAGCCAAAGTCATTCCTATTATTACCATTTGGTCATATATATATTTTTTATCGCTATCACTCATTTTATCAAACTCAGTTACACTTTCTAGAGCTTCCTTAAATTGTTTTGCCATAGGTTTCATATAACTGTCATTTAAGCTAACATTATTATAAGCCATATATGCTCCAGCTAATATAGCAACCATTCCTGAAGACAGGTCATTTGTAGATATTCCCACTGAACGTGCTACTTGCGGAAATGAATCATACATCTTTTTCAGATATATTCTTGCTTCTCCCCGTTGTTTTGAAGGATATTTGTTAACAAGATAATCAAGTCCTCTTGTGCTTCCATCTGATTTAAAAGTTATTTTGGCTTTTTTTACAGGTTTTGGTTTAGACGATGTTTGGGATGATGATGAATTACTTTTACTACTTCCTGTACTCTTAGAGCTTGAACTCTTTTCAAGAATATCGTTGGTACCAGTAACTTGATTGTAATAATCAAATGTTCTTTTTAATGTATCATTTTGTATATGAAAAAGGTTATAGTCAAAATCATATCCTGCAAATGCGTGTGCAGGTCGCGATACAAATAATCCTGCTCCAATAACTGTTGTAACAAATAGTTTTTTTAAATTTATTTTCATAATTATTCCTCCTAAATTATATATTTTCATATTTTTATTTTTTTATATTATCACTATATACTACCATAAAACTTCTTATTTTTATAATTATTTATTTTAAAAAGAAAGCCCTGATGATGTTATTTTTACTTTACTTGCACTTACTCCGAGAAGTCCCTCAAGCACCTGTTTACCTGCATTTCTTAACTGAGCGGTAACTTTTGAATTTGGATTTTGCTGATTTTGGTACTGATTTAAGGTTAAAGTCATTCCTATTATTACCATTTGGTCATACATATATTTTTTATCACTGTCACTCATTTTATCAAAGTCATCTACACCTTGAAGCACTGTTTTTAACTGATTTTGCATAGGTTTCATATAATCATCATTCAGACTTACATTGTTATATGCCATATATGCTCCTGCTATTGCAGCTGCCAATCCTGTTGATAAATCATTTGTAGGCATTCCTACTGAACGTGCTACCTGCGGGAAAGAATCCTGAATTTTTTTCAGATATGTTCTTGCTTCCCCTCTCTGTTTTGACGGATAGTTATTAACAAAATAATCAAGTCCTCTTGTATTTCCGTCCGATTTAAAAGTAATATTTGCTTTTGTTGTTTTTGGGGCTGTAGTTGAAGTTGCTGAACTTCCCGTTGTTTTTGTAGTTGTTTTTTTAGAATTTGATTTTTTCTTTGAAGAATAATCTCCTTTTTTAATGTGGCTTATTACTTCACTACCAAGTAAATAATTTCTTGTACTATTTATCACATTGTTCGTATAGTTAAAACTGTCTGACATATCATAATAAAATGCCTGTGCAGGCTGTGATATAAATAAACCTGTCCCAATAACTGCTATAACAAATAGTTTTCTCAAATTTATTTTCATAATTATTCCTCCTAAAAATTTTATTTTTTATGATTTCTATTATTTGATTATACTGTATATTTTTTAGATTAAAACAACATTAGAACTTTTTACTTTTTATTTATTTTTTTAAATATAAGATTACTCTCGGGAACTCCGATATAAAGAGTTTGCTCATTATCCATAAGTGTTATTATGTCGGCATTACTTAAATCATATAAAAAATCTTTATCACTGTCGCTCAGTTCACTCTCTTTTTTCAGCAGATTGTTCAAATTATCTATTTCAAAAGAAATCCTGTGATTTTTTAAGAAATATTTTCCCGAATATTTTTTTCCATTTTTTCCTGTTATAAAAACATTTCCTTTATCAAGTTTTATTGAAATTTTACTGTTTTTAAGTTCAAGCCCTGCAATATTCACAAGTGTCCATTCATTAGCCATTATTTTTTTCTCAAAATCTTCAATATTACTAAAAAATGAAAATCTTTCTTTATATTTTTCTTTAGAATATTTTTCCATATTATTTAACATAAAGCTATCCCCTTTTTCAAAGCTGTTTTTCAAAAAATCGGGAGTATCCTTTCTGTATATGAGATATACAGTTTCATAATTTTTGTTATCCACATAGACAGGATAATAGCCGTAATCAGAATTTCCTAACGACAGCATAGGCGAAAGGATTGCTTTAACTGTTCCATTTTTGAGATTCTGCATCATAATATCATTGTCCTTATATTCAGTCGCTTTGAAAATAGTATAAGTGGGAGAATGCTCCATTTTTCCGGCAAATTCCCTGTCAATCTCATTGGATACACCTACTTCTAATATATATCCCTTGTCTATTATGTCTTTTTTTGAAGGTTTTCCGCAGGAAATAAATATCATTCCAAAAAGTAGAAAAATCATAAATCCTGTCAATTTTTTAATTTTTATCATGCTGTTTTCTCCTTCCTATCAATAAATTTACACCAAGCCCCACAAGAAATATTATATCCAATAAACCTATGGTAAAATAAGCATAATAAGTTGGTAAAAATTCTTCATCTCTTGCTGATGAAACTAAATATTTATACGATATTAAAGATATTAGTATTTTTAATATTACACCAATTATTGTTAAAATTATCAAAGTCTTTTTTCCTATTTCTGCTTTTGCATAAAAATATGATAAAAATATATTAAGCAAAATTAATATAAGATTTTCCGAGTATATACCTCGAATCATTTTCAAATTACTTAAAACTGATACTTCTAATACAGCCAGAAAAAATAGTACTAGAATATTAAAATAGAGCAGATGAATAAAATACAGGCTTCCAAAAAATATTTTTTTCATTTTTCCTCCTTATTCAAACACTAATTAATTAGTCATTTTTCAATTTTATGATATGTAATATAGATTAAAATAAAATGAGAATTTTTACTTTTCTTTTTTCTTTCCATAGATATAAAACCAGGCTACAAGAAATATAATTGATGGCAGTAATGATATATTGATGTTTGTTTTATTACTATTATTAAAAACTTTGTTGTAGTTATCAAAAGTTTGCTGTAAAAGATTTTCCCTTAACATATCGCTTGGCAAATTTGTAGGATCCATATAATAATCATACCCCATAAATGCGTGTAACTGTTGTGATATAAGAATCCCTGCTCCAGTAATTGTTATAACAAATAATTTTTTAAAATTTAATTTCATAGTTCTTTCCTCCTAAAATTTGATTTTTTACATTTTCTGTCTTTTAATAAAACTTATTACAAAAAAAACTATTCCTACAGCTAAAAGAGGAGTATTTTTTATTAAAATTCCAATAGCCAGAGCGTATATTCCTCCCCATGCAAATTTTTTAACGAAGCCATGTTTCTCTATCTTTTTATCAATTTTCGTTTCCATTTCTTTTAGCGTCAAAACCATATTATCAACCTTTTCTGCCATTTCCTTTTTATTTTCCCAAAGTATCTCGTCATCTTTTGTCACAAATCTCCAGCCGCTTTTCAAAAGCATATTAATATAAATCTTATTATATAAAAAACTAAATACCACCAATATCAGAAACATTAGTATAGGCGACATCATATGAGATATAGCCGTTATTGCCAAAAGTATCCAGCCGGTCTTCCAATCTTTCCTATAAAACGGAACAAGAAAACCCAAAAAGAAAGTTATCCAGGAAAATCCAATTTTCACTATCTTTATCTCTTCTTCTTTACCCAATGTTATTTCTTTTTTGAAGTAGCCATTTCCACTATTCATTTCCATATCCAAAATCCTCCCATCATTTATTTAAAAATTTTATTTCACTTTAACAATATGCTTTTTAGATTAAAAGAATATTAGAGGGAAAAATCATTTTTATTTTTTGGATAATTAAATTTGTAATTTGTTGAATATGGAATGTAACAAAAAAATGTTTAACAAGATTACACAAAAGAAATGAAAAAATTAAATACAGGGATTTACGAAAATGAATAATCCCTGCAAAAATGAAAAAATTGAGAAAATTTAGTAAACTACTTTCAACCCTTCCTCTTCCAATTCCTGTTGTCTTATTTCCAGAAACTGAACATTTATCATATAGAGAATTTGAAAAAGTTCATCATTTGTGCTGATTGAATTATCTATAAAATCTCCAATAAATAACATATCCTGAAAAGCGAGTGCCTTATTTGTCGGAAGTTCCAGTAAATAATAGTCTCCTTCTTCTTTATTTATTGTCTGTTTTGTAAGATATTCAACTGCATAGTCTGAAGCTGTTATATAACGGTACATATCACCATCATATTTACACCTCATTTGAAATACGACAAGCCTTCTTTCCTTTAATGCTTTAACAATTTCAGGATTTGCCACTTCAGGCGGTATTTCCTCATCTTTATATTTTTCTGTATCTTCATAAATTAATCTTGCTTTACTGTTTGTTTTTAGCTCTTTAGGAATATAGCACATAATTTTTTCAATCTGTTCCGCAGAGAGACTTGAACTAGAAAATATAAGTGCTAGTACAATAATTATTTTTTTCATTTTATTTCCTTTCATATATGCAACATAAAGTAAAAATTTGATTTTAAAGTTGTTTAAATACATTATATAACAGAAAAAGGTTTTTCTCAAATAAAATCTTTAAAAATAGCTGAAAGTTACTTTACTACAAAATAAAATAAATAGAAATAGAATAAAATATCTCTCATTTTATTTTAATATTCTAATGGTAGATTATTTTACAAGAACAATTCATGAAAGGAAGAACAATCAGAATGGAAAAAAATATTAATAAATCTAAAATGGAAGAATTGAGACTGCTAATATTGAATACAGCCTGCTACTCAGCATTAATTATAACATCTGTAATAATTTTACTTATCGTTTTAAGTTCTTTGTTATCAAAAAAGATAATTCTTGCCGATTATTCAAAACAGTCTTTTGAAGTTAATGAACTGCTTAAATTCCTAGTATTTTACCCTATTGGGGAAGAGCTTTTATTGAGAGGACTAATACTTCAATTTTTAAAGAAAAAGACAAAATATGCCAATTTAATTCAGGCTGTAATTTTTGGAATACTTCATTTGAATCCAATTAAATTTATATACACAACAATATCAGGTATCTTTTTCGGAAATGTACGGCTAAGACCCAATCCGATCTGGTGGATAATTTTATTACATTCGACATTTAATCTTGTTTCGATATTTCTATACAAGCCTTTTATGATTATAGTTGAAAAAATATTTTATCTTCAAAATATGCCAATAATAACATTAACTATCGTATTTATTCCACCTTTATTCATATTTGATTATACTCTTAAACAACTTAAAAATAAATTTAATTATGAAAAACTTTACAAAGCATAATTTTTAACCAAAAATATCCTCTTCGGTTTATTTTTTCAGTTTAAACTTTAGAGGATATTTTACTTTACTAATTTTCATTTACTTCCCATTTTATTACTTCGCCTGTTATAGCATCAATGTCGAACTTGTATTCTGTATTTTTATATACTATTCTTCCTTCATAAATCATTTTTCCTTTTTCATTATCCAGTTGAATATTTGTAACATTAATTTTTTTCGCACCAGTAATCCGTGCAACTGCTATTTCTTTTGCTTTTTCCATTCCAATATATTTTGGTGTTTTTCTTATTTCTGTATCACTGCCATTTGTATTAATGATTTTACCATCATCTCTTATTGTCGTTGAAGCCGATACTCGGTCTTTTTGGCTGTAACTCAGAACTTTTCCTGTATTCGCATCAATGTTATATTTATATTTTTTCCGTTCTGTATAAAATTCTATTTCATATATAAATTTCTTATTTTCTTTATCCAGACGAATTTTAGTCATTTTTGCAGTATTTTTTGCCACTTTTGAATGGTCTAACGCAAGCTGCTTTGCCTGTGCAATCGAAATTTTTACATCAACATTCAGAACTCTTACTGTTTTAGTCTCTTTAGCTGAATTTCCATTTGCAGGGACTCCCATTACTGTAATAAAAAATACTATAAGTAATTTTTTCAAAAAATTTTTTTTCATTTTCCCTCCTTTTTCAACTTAAATATAAACGAACTTCCTTTTCCAATTTCACTTTCTACATAAATATCTCCTTTGTGCGCTTCTATAATCCATTTTACCATTGATAATCCAAGCCCTATATTTTCTGTTGTTCTGGAACTTTCCACCTGATAAAATCGCCCCCATATTTTAGGTATATTTTCTTTTTCTATACCGATTCCATCATCAATAATTTTACATATTGCAAAATTTTTATCCTGTGACAGTTTTATCCATATGTTTCCATTTTCACAACCATAGTTAACTGCATTTGAAATTAAATTTACAAAAATTCTCATGATCATGGTCTCATCGCCAACAATAAAAATGTCTTCCTCTATTTCAGAATGAATTTTTATATTTTTATTGTCTGCATTATGTTGCTGACTGTCAGCAATAAGATGTGCCATTTCACTTATATTTATTTTATCAAAATTAAGTTTCTGATTTCCTCTGTCCATTCTCGATAAAGTCAGAAGCTGTGAGATTAATTTTGACATCTTTTTAGTTTCATCAAGCACAGAAGAAATTGTATTTCTGGCATTTTCTATTGAAGTGAGATTTTCAAGACCGTATTCACATTCGGAAATTATAATTGACACAGGTGTCCGCAGCTCGTGTGAAACATCTGATGTAAACTGTGCTTCTCTTTCAAAGGAACTTTGCAGTCTGTCAAACATTGTATCAAATGTATTTGCCAAAGTATAAATTTCATCATTTCCTTCTCCAATATTAATTCTTTGTGTCAAATCATTTCCCTCATTAATTTTCTCCGCAGCTCCCCTTATTTTTTCTATAGGTTTAAATGCTTTTTTTGTTATAAAGTATCCACTTATTGCTGAAAATAACAAGAAAAATGGTAATACAATCAGAGAAATTAAAACAATTGTTTCAATAATATTTTCCACTTCTGTTGCAGGAGCAATTCCACGAATATGAATAATACCATAGCCTGAAAAATTCTTTTTGCTGTCAAAAATATACCATTTTTTATTTTTATGTTTTATAATTCTTACATCATTTTTATCGGAAAAAGTTTCATCATATTCAAAATCCAATGGAATATCCCCATAAATAAATCCTGTTTCATCATCATAAACCGACAAATGAACATTATTATTAAAAATAATAAAATCATTGTCAATAGTAAGTTCACCATCATAAACTTCAATTTCGTCGAATGCCAAAATTACAGAACTTTTCAAATTTTTATAAGCATTTGCCCGTACAAGATTTTCACTAATATAAATTATTGTTATAAGAAATATGACTATAAGGCTTATCATAAGACCGATATACCAGAAAGTTATTTTGGACTTTATAGAAAGTTTATTCATTTTCATTATCGACCCTCAGGACATAACCCAATCCACGAATGGTATGAATAAGTTTCGGAGTATAGTTGTCATCAATCTTTTTCCTCAAATATCTGATGTAAACATCTATAACGTTGGTTCCACCTTCATAGTCATAATTCCATATGTGATCTTCTATTCTTTCTCTTGATAAAATTTTTCCTTTATTTCGTATCAAATATTCCAAAATCGAATATTCTCTACCTGACAGTTTTATTAATAAATCATCCCTGAAAACTGTCTTAGCATCAAGGTCAACCTTAAGATTAGCTATTGTAACTACATTGTCGGCATTTCCAGAATTACGTCTTAAAAGAACACGGATACGGGCCATAAGTTCTTCAAAGATAAAAGGCTTTACAAGATAGTCATCTGCTCCATAATCTAACCCTTTCACTTTATCATCTATATTGTCTCTTGCTGTTAAAAGTAATATCGGAACTTTATTTTTCTTTGCCCTTATTCTTTTAATCACTTCAAATCCATCAAGTTTTGGAAGCATAATATCCAAAATTACCGCATCATATTCAGTTCCTTCCACATACCTGATTGCCTCTTCTCCGTCAAAACAGCTGTCAACTCCATAATATTCCTTTTTAAGTTTTTTTGTAATAAGTTCGTTCAACTTCTTTTCATCTTCTACAACTAGTAATCTCATTATCTTTCACTCTCTTCCATCTCCAGCAGGACACATCGATTCTCTTCACAAAATAATTTTAATTGCTCCATTTTTTCTTTTTTTTCACATTTTTTCTCACTTTCTGTGAACGGTTCATTTTTATTATACCTCATAAATGCTGTTAAAAACAGAGAAAGAATAAAAAGTTTTTTTATTGTGTTTCTGTAATTTTCAGATTTAATTAAATATTTTCTTATTTCCATTTTATTTTATCCTTATTTTTTACAGCCAAAAAGGCTCCTCCACCTGTCAGTCCAGCTCCTAAAAGAATTAAAACAATATTTGCCGTGAAAACTCCTAAAACAAGCGAAACAAGTCCGCCACCGATTAATCTTGCCACAAATTTCTGAGTTGTGCGGTTTTTATAATTTATTTCAGGATTATTATAAGAAGTGTTAGTATTTACATTGTCAATACTATTGTTATTCATATCATGAAAATCACCATTATTCTTAGTTTCCTTAAATTCGATAGTTTCAGTTTTTCCTAATTGCTGTATTTCCAGATTTTCAGCTTCTTTAATTATTCTTTCTCCATTACTTCTAAAAGAATTATTTGTATCATTAAATAAAATTCCATTCTTTTTCAAAACCTGTGCATCTTCTTCTGTAAACGGATACCATCCTTGCTTAATAAGCCTTCTAGCATACATTTTATTATATATAAAACCAAATACTACCGATAGAACAAATATCAATGGAAAAAATATCATACTTGCCATACCAATTACGACAAAATAAATTCCAGCCACCATATAATCCCCTTTAATTAACGGATATATAAATCCTAAAAAAAATGCTCCCCATGAAAATCCAAATTTTATTTCTTTTCTTAAAACTCCATTTTCCAAAACAGCTCTTTTTCCATTTATCTGTTTCATTAATAATCATCTCCTTTTATTCTATTATTTTTTTATATATAGCACACTTAACGAAAAATTACTATAATTTTCTACTTTTAATCCTTTGAATTTAGTATTTACAAGATGATATTTGTTACAATATTTTATCATTCACAACCTTTATTATAAAATATTTATCTTTATAAAAACTTTTACTCTCTTTTTTAAATTTTGAAATATTGAATGCTATTTATATTTTTAACAATATAGTATTATCAAAACATTAAAATAAAATGAGAGTTTTAATTTTTATTCGTTACGAATTATATTTTAAATTTTTGATATAAAAATAGGATTTACAATTTATTCTTAAATTCCCTCTTTTATAAAAAATTAAATAAAAAATAAATAAGAAAAGCGTTAAAAAGACTGACTTGGAAGGAAATTTCTAGGTACAGTCTTTTTTTATAATGAACTTCTAATCAAAAAAAAAAAAAAATGGATAAGGAAATTAAAACTAGAATATCAAAAATATAAGTTACACTATAATAAAAGAAAAATATAAAAATTTTATAAACTTTAGGAGGAATTGGTATGAAAAATGTACTCAGAGTGTTGTTCTTAGGTTCTTTAATGTTGAGTGTGGCTTCATGCGAACTACTTAGTCCAAAGGAATGGGCAAGGTTTAATAGAGAGGAAAATATGAAAGGAGAAGTGTGTCATAAGAATATTTGGACTGATGAAATAGAATGTAGGTATAAGAGACCATATTGCTTAAAAGATTCTAGTGGAGAAGTTTTAGAATGCAGTTCAAAACCTTATAATTAAAGATATTGTATTATTGATAAAAAATGGAAGGAGATTTCTATGAAAAGCATTATTAAATTTTTGGTTATCGCAGTAATGTTTACTTTATTTGTTATTGGATGTAATACTGCGGGATATAGAAAAACATGTGATGAAAAGAATCGTTGTAAATACACACCTTATCTCTATAATAGAGATTAAAAAATGTAATATGTGAATTCGAAAAGGCTGATTTGGAAGTAAATTTCTAAGTACAGTCTTTTTTTTGTGTAAAAAACTCTAATTTATAAAAAATTAATTAATTTTTAAAATAATTTAATTCATGTATTGACTTTTATTTAAAAATATAGTATAAATTATTAAATAAAAATTAATAAAAAAGAGGTGGGTAATTATGGATAAGATTTCAAAAAAAGAAAAGAGTAAAATTGAAAAAATGAAAAGAAGGGAGAAAATCAAAGGATTAAAGGATAGGGAAAAAGGGTTTACGCTCGTAGAGGTAATACTGGTAGTAGCTATTATTACCATAATATCGGCAATTGCAGTGCCACAAGTTGGGAAGTATTTGAATAAGGCGAATAGAAGCAAGGTAATTGGAGCAGTTGCGGAACTTAATAATACTACAACTTCTTGGAGTATTGATCATGGTGGAGATGCACCTAAGAATTTACAGGATATTTTAACAGAGCATGGAAATCTTAATAAACTTGGAATAGGGCTGGACAGCAACGGGAAATTTAAGATTGGAAACATTGAAGGAAATGTAGTTTATCAAGATGGAGAGGTTTTTGCCAAAGTATCTCCAGGAAGTAAAGCTTTTGCAGGGGAAGAAATTAGGAAATAATGAATATTGTATTTGAAATTGTAAAATATTGTATTTTTTTTAGAATTATCTGGATTGATTTAAAAAAAAGGATTATTCCTGAAGAAAGTTTTGTTATTTTACTTGCATTAGGATTGATATCAGCGATTCAAAATACTAATTTAGAAGGTTATTATTTGGGAATTTGTGCTTATTCAATGCCCATGATAGTACTTTATATTTTAGAAGATTATTTTGGAAAAACGCTGATAGGCTTTGGGGATGTGAAACTGATGATGGGGATTGGCGGTATTTTGGGATATTTCGGAGTGGAGAAGATTGTAAATTTTTATATGATTTTGTATATTTTTTCTGGAATAGTTGCTTTTTTATTTTTATTTCTAAAAAAGTGGAAAAAGTATGAATATATTCCATTTGCACCGTTTATAATCATAAGTTATGTAATTTTTGAGATTTTTGGAAAATAAAAGTTGGGGAAAAAATGAGAAGGAATAATGGAGAAACATTAATTGAGAGTTTAATTTCGATGTTTTTTGTAACAGTTATCATTGTGCCATTTGCAAATTTATTTTTACAGACATTTAAAACAGATATTAAAGTCGATAATTTAAATGAAAAGAATGTAAATATTGAAAATATGACTGAAATATTAAAGGCAAAAAAATATAATGAAATTCTAAATTTTATTGGGAAATATGAGATTTCAAAAGTAGAGGATTTTTATAATAGATTTGCAATTGAGAAAAAATATCAAGTTTTGAAAAAATTGGAACAAAAACGAGATAAAAGGGGAAAGTTTCAGGAAGATAAAATAAATTTGGAAATAAAGAGGACGGATGGGTATTTTATGAATGAGTTTGGGCAGAAGGAATATATTTTTGAAATAAATATTGATAAAATAAAGGATTATTATTTTCCAAATATTGATGAAAATA
This sequence comes from Leptotrichia massiliensis, assembly GCF_900104625.1. Taxonomy (NCBI): domain Bacteria; kingdom Fusobacteriati; phylum Fusobacteriota; class Fusobacteriia; order Fusobacteriales; family Leptotrichiaceae; genus Leptotrichia; species Leptotrichia massiliensis. The sequence continues at coordinate 1,269,565 of NZ_FNVZ01000005.1, read as the reverse complement.
GTTAAAAAATTAGTTTGCAGGAGAAAAATAAATGAAAAAAAGAGAAGGATATTTATTAGTTGAAATACTGATAAGTATGTTTATATTTTCTGTTCTTGTATTCGTAATTTCTGTGTTTTTAAAACGTGTAGTTATTGTGGAAAAGGCAAAGAAGGATAATCAGAAAATGTATGAGAAAATGTATTTTTCAATGGATAAAATTGTTTTGGATATAAAAAATAGAGATATTCAGGGATTTTCTTATGAAGGAGAGAATAATAACATTTTTGTTAAAGAAAATCAAATAGTTTTTAAATTGAATGAGATTTTTTACAAAATTGAATTTGATAAAGGAAAATTATATATTTCAGATGCTGAAAATTTAAGAAAGTTTGGAAGCAGAGTTGAAGTTGGGAAATTTCGTGAGGCAAGGTTTGAGAAAGTGGGGGAATTACTGATTATTAAGTTAAATAGTAATAGAAATGATAGTGTTAGGGCTGTGAGAATTTAAATTGAGGTTTTGGATAATGGGGAATAGATATTTTAGGTTATTGAAAAATATAAGACTTGGTGGAAAAAATAAGGATATAAAAAAAAGAAATGAGGGGGCTAGCCTTGTTTATGTTTTGGTAATTTTGTCAATAATTTCAGCATTTTCAATTAATTTTGCTTACTATGTGCGACAAAAAAAGGAAATGGTGTTTTTGAAAAGCCAAAAGGAAAATAATGTTGAGAAGAAATTTTTGATACAGAAGGAAAATCAGAATATAGAACGAATTTTGAATAAAGGGATTTTATTTGATGGGAATAGAGTTTCGCTAGATAAGAAGGAACGGTATTTTGACAGCATTCTTAAAAAAAATGGACAGACTATTGAGATAAAAAACTTAGTTTTTTTACCAAAAGAAACTGAAAGTATAGGAAATTACATGATAAAATCTGTAAAGGACAGCAATGATAATGAACATTATTTACCGCTTGAAGAAAATAAGGTTTATAGTGAATTGAAAGTTATTTTTGCAAGGAAAATTTTGAATGAAGAAATATTGTTTCAGGAAAAGGTAGAGTTTAGGAGATTAAGTTCGCTGGAAGTGGAAATGAAGGTTTTGGAATCAGGTTTTTTATAGAACTGTTCAAAATGGAATACTTAGAAATAAGATAAAATATTAAAGGGGGAGTGATGGGAGACAGAATAAAAATATATATAAGAAGTAAAAATAAGATTTATATATATTTTAACGAAGAAATATATTTTTTTGAAAATCAGGAACTAGAAATGGCTTTAGAATCGTTTATTGAGGAAAATCAGACTGAAAAAAATACGAAAGTAACTGTAATTTTACATTTTTCATATTTTTTATTTAGTAATTTTGGAGAAAATGTGGAAAAATCTGATAAAAAAGAAAATAATGTTGAAAAGGTAGAGAAAAAGTCTGTAAATTTGGAAGATATTTCGAAAATTTTAAAGAAAAAGATTAATTTAGTGAATAGAAAATTCGTTATAAATCATTTGGAAAATCAATTTTTAGATATTTATTTGGATAAAAGGGAGATTAATAAAGTAAAAAATTGTCTGAAAAAATATTCTATGGTAATTTCGGAGCTGAAAATAGATTTTGATGCTGTTTATAATTATTATAAGGACGGAAATTTTGAAATAAATCAGAGTGAAAATTTTGAAAATGAAAATAATTTTTTTAGAAATGAAGAAAATTTTCAGAATGTGTTAGGAAATTTTGAAAGTGTCCAGGAAACAGGAATTATTGAAAATTCAGATATTGATAGAAATTTTGGTGAAATAGAGGAAATTGATATAAATGAAGAGAGTAGTGATAATCAAGAAATTTTTGATAATGGTGTAAAGTCAGGGAATAAAAGTGATAGAATAGAGATTTTACAGATTGGGGAAGAAAATAGCCTTAGAATTTTGATTGAGAATGAGAAAATTGCTGAAGTGGAAAAAATTGAGTTGAAAACTGAGGATGTGAATGATTTTGAAAACTTTGATTTTGGAGATATGATAGTTGTTGGAAGTGGAGAAAATGATGTAAAAGTTATATTTACAGGGGCTGAACTTTCGGATAGTCCTGATTTTGTGAAGAAAACGGCAATTTTTGATAAAGAGAGCGTAAAAAATATAAGATTTTCTGATGTTGTTATTGCTGGAATTTGTATCATTGCGTATTTTGGGATTTATAATTCAATTCCACTTCAGAAAAAAACTGTTGAAAATGAAATTATTCAGAAGGAGATAAAATCGCTGGAAAAGGACTATTTAAATAAGAAGGCTGAGGAAATTCCAGATTATTCAAAGGAGCTTGCCACACTTCGTGAAATTGATGGAGCGATAAAAAGGAGAGAATATTATTCAGTTATAAAATTTTTAGTTGAAAATAGTAAAAATGGTATTGGTTATACGAAAATTAATTATGAGAATACAAAGTGGACTGTCCAGGGGGAGATGGAGAATTTTAATAATTTTGAGAGATTTGAGAATAATATTTTGAGAAAATATCCGAATTCTGAATTGGGGTATTTGAAGGATAATGATACAGCGACTGTTTTTGAATATGTGGTTGAGTCTTTTTAAAATGAAATGTGTAAAAATTAAATAGATTTAGGATTTTAGGTAAATAATCGAAACTTGAAGTTTTTTTGATTGAATAAAAAAATATAGGAAGAAATAAAATGATAAAATTGAATTTGAAAATATTAATACTTTTGGCTGGGATTGTTTTTATGATGGTGAATATTAATAAAAAGTATGGGAAGTATAAGGAAGTTTTGAGTAACAGGAAGATTTTGATTGAGAATAAAAGGAATCTGGAAAGTAAGATTGTAGATGTAGTGGAGGAGAAAAAGTCAGAACGTGAAAGAATTATGGGAGAATACAATCAAATATTGGCATTGACTCAAAGATTGTCGTTTTTGTCGATAAAAAATGAATCTGAATTTAAAAAGATGATTTATGTGTTTTCGCATGACAGCGGGCTTAAAATGAAGGAAATCTCAAAGTCGGAAAATGTGTGGGAACGCAATGGATACAGACTTAAATATATTCATTTTACAATGTACGGAAGTCTTAATGATTTTGGGAAGTTTATTTATTTTGTAAATAAAAGCAGAAAATATATTGATACTTCCAAAATGTTTATGGAACTTACGAGCGATGGATTTAAAATTTCGCTTGGCTTTATAGAGAAAGTCACGGATAAAAAGAAAATTAATGCTGAAAATAAAGGGAAAATTGCATAAATCACATATTTGAAAGTGGGGATTAGAATTTTGAAAAAAAAGAGAAGTTACAGATTGTTAATTGTTTGCTTTTTGGCTTTTTTGCTTGCTTTGAGTAATATTTTTGGAGCGAAAGCGGCTGATTATGTGAATAAGAGCGATGTGGAAAATGCTAAAAAAATATTTATTTATGAAGTTCCGAAGAAAGTGCAGGCTGAAAAAAAGGAAAATAGTGATAATAAGGGGAAAAATAGTAATAAAAAGCATAATAAAGATAATAATCCTGTAACTAAAAAAGAGGAAAATAAGAATCAGGGACAGAATCAGAATAACGCACAGCAGACTGTAAAGGAAGTTAAAAAGAAAACTGGGGAAGTTGACTTGGAATATAGAAATGTAAAGGATATTACCGAGGCACTTAATGGATTTTTTGGATTTGAAGTTATTGGAATTGATAATAAAGTAATTTTTAGTGGAGATGAGAGTAAAGTTGAGGAGATGAAAAGGATTATAAAGTCGCTGGATAAGGAAAAGGAGCAGATTATAATAAAGGGAACTATAATTGATACAAGCTCAAATTTGTTTGAGCGGCTTGGAATCGACTGGAGCATAAATAGTAATAATTCTAATGCGACTAAGGATAATCTAGTGGCAAAATTTTTGAATGGAGAAGTTTCGATTGCGTCAATTTTTTCAAAAGGAGGGCGATTTTTAGGAATAGATTTTAACTTGCTGAAGGAAAATGGAGATATACGGATAGAAGCAATGCCGACACTTATGATTATGGAAAATGAGGAAGGAGAATTAAAGGTTACAGAGGAAGTTCTTGTTGGAGAAAAAAAGACTACAAAGAAAGATACAGAATATGTAGAGCCAATTTTTTCTGAAGCAGGTATAGTATTTAGGATAAATCCTGAAATTAGAAAAATTAATGGAATAAAGAAAATTCTGCTTAAAATTGATACAGAAATAAGTAATTTTAAGCTGACCTCAAGCTATAATACGTCTTCTGGAGCTAAACAAAAGAATCAGACAAAAACAACAATTACGTTGAATAACGGTGGCTCAACTTTTATTGGAGGATTAAAGCAGGATGTGAGCAAGGAAACCATAAGAAGAGTGCCAGTACTATCAAAAATTCCTATAATTGGTCCGCTGTTTAAGTATCGACGTACTAATAGGGAAATGCGAGATATTTATATTGAAATTGAGGCAGTAATTCAAGATAAAACTTAATAAAAAAATAATCATTTTAAACTTTTTTCAGTTCAAATGAAAAACTTTACAAATTATACTGAAAATTTCCAAAATATGTAGTATAATATTAAATAAAGACTAAAATTAAAATTATCATTTAAAACAGTAAATTAATAAATTTGAATTTAAGGAAAGGATAAAAATGATTTCAATTCAAAGGCTTGAAGAAATAATAAAAAAATTTAGTAGTGTCAGAATAGCTGTAATTGGTGATATGATGCTAGATGAGTATCTAATTGGGAAGGTTAACAGAATTTCTCCTGAAGCGCCTGTTCCAATTGTGAATATTGAAGAGGAAAGATTTGTGTTAGGGGGAGCTTCAAATGTGGCGAATAACTTGACTTCGCTTGAAGCAAAAGTTTTCGTTTATGGAGTAATTGGCAATGATGCAAATGGAGAAAAATTTATAAAGGAGCTTGAAGATAAAAATGTGAATCCTGCTGGAATTGTGAAGGATGAAACACGTCCAACAATTATTAAAAGCAGAGTTTTGTCACAAGGTCAACAGTTACTTAGATTAGACTGGGAAAAAGATGCTGATATTTCAGAAGATATTCAAAATCAACTTTTGGAAAACTTTGAAAAAAACATTGAAAATATTGATGCAGTATTGATTTCTGATTACAATAAAGGGTTGCTTACAAAACATTTATCAGAAAGAATTATAGAAATAGCAAAAAAACACAATAAAAAAGTAATGGTTGATCCAAAACCGCAGAATTTTAAAAATTATGTTGGAGCAACTTCAATGACTCCAAATAGAAAAGAAATTTTGGATTATTTTGGAATGAAAAAATTTACGAGCGAGGAAGAAATTGCTGAAAAAATGGCTCAGTTAAAGGATGATTTAAAACTGGACAGCGTTGTGCTTACTCGAAGTGAAGAGGGAGTTTCGCTGTTTAGAACAAAACATAAGAGGATACCGACTGTGGCAAGGGAAGTTTATGATGTTACAGGGGCTGGAGATACATTTATATCGACATTTTTACTTTCGATATGTGCTGGAGCGGATTTGTATGAGGCTGGGGTAATTGCAAATATGGCATCTGGAATTGTAGTGGCAAAAATAGGAACAGCTACTGCAACGCAAGATGAAATAATAGAATTTTACAAGGATAATGACAATATATTAAAAAATATATAAAAATGAAATGTCCTTTAATTTAAAGGTGTTTTAAAATAAAAAAATACAAATAAAAATTTAAAAAGAAAAGGAAGTGAAATTATGGCAATTATTGCGGCAGTTGAAGCTGGGGGAACAAAATTTATATGTGGATTGGGAACTGAAGACGGAAAAATCATTGACAGAGTAAGTATTCCAACTACAACTCCTGAAGAAACAATGGCACAAGTTATTGAATATTTTAAAGACAAGGAATTTGATGTAATGGGTGTTGGGAGCTTTGGACCGATTGATCCTGTAAAAGGCTCTAAAACTTACGGATATATTACAAAAACTCCAAAGCCTTACTGGAGCGATTATGATTTGATAGGAGAGTTGAAAAAACATTATGATGTTCCAATGGAATTTGATACTGATGTAAATGGAGCGGCGCTTGCGGAAAGCTGGTGGGGTGCTGGAGAAAATTTGAAAAATGTTATGTATATTACTGTTGGAACTGGAATTGGGGCTGGAGCAGTTGTTGATGGAAAAATGCTTCAAGGATTGACTCATCCTGAAATGGGACACATATTCTTGAAAAGACATAAAGACGATAAATTTGAAGGAAGATGCCCTTTCCATAAGGACTGTATGGAAGGAATGGCGGCAGGCCCTTCAATAGAGGACAGATGGGGTAAAAAAGGATTTGAACTTGCTGATAGGGATGAAGTTTGGGACATGGAAGCATATTACTTGGCTCAGGCTGTTGTAAACTACACTTTAATTTTATCTCCACAAAAAATAATTATGGGTGGAGGAGTTATGAAACAAAAACAATTGTTCCCGTTAATTAGAAAATATGTGGTGGAATTTTTAAATGGATATGTTCAAAAAGATGAAATTTTAGAAAAAATTGAAGACTATATTGTTTATCCTGGACTTGGGGATGAAGCAGGATTTGTCGGATCAATCGCATTGGGGAAAATTGCGTTGGAAAATAACAGAAAATAATAATTGATTTGTAATTAATCAAAGGGGAGGGTTAATTAAAATGATAAGTATTATAAAGAGCAAGGAAAATGAACTTAGTGAAAAAGACTTGCTATCATTTACAAAAAGTGTATATTATTTATTAAATGGCAAAATTTCGCTAATTGATACACTTGGAATAGTTGCACAGAATTATAGTGGAGATTTGAAAAGTAAGATAATTCGCACAAAACAGCAGATTGAAAAGGGAGTTTCTCTTCATAGGGCTTTTTCAAAGATTACTGTAAATAAGGAATTTATGGAAATGATTAAAATTGGGGAAGAAACTGGAAATTTGGAAATAGTCTTTAAGAATCTGTATGAAAAGTACGAGTTTAATCAGAAAATAAAAAAAGATGTGAAAAATTTGAGCATTTATCCAGTAACAGTTATAATTACAGCATTGGTTATTGTATTCATACTGTTAAAATTTGTAGTGCCTAAATTTGTGATAATTTATTCTGATATTGGTCAGGAATTGCCAAAAGTTACGCAAATTGTGATAAATATTAGTAAAATAACGGATAAATATGGTATTTTTCTTTTAATTGCCATAGTTTTTTTATTTTTTGGATTAAAAAATTGGAAAGGAAAAAATGAAAAGAATTTTGAAAAAATTTTTTTAGAAATGAAACTGATTGGGCAAATGTATAAAAATATTTGTATATTGAATTTTACAAGAAATATGTATTCTCTGACAGATGCCAATGTTCCATTGATTCAATCCTTAAAAATGTGTACAAATTCCAAAAGTTATATTTTAAATGAGGAACTGAAAAAAATTATTTTGAAAATAGAAAAGGGTGAGAGTATTCAAAAATCCTTTAAAAATACGACTTTTTTTGATAATGAATACGTAAGTTTCCTTGCAATTGGAGAAAAGACCGGCGAAATGAAAATATCATTTTTTAATTTGAATGAAATTTATTACGAAAAAGTTAGCGAGAAAATAAAATGGTTTTTAAAAATGTTTGAGCCGCTTTCGATAATTTTTATCGGAGTAATTATTGGGCTTATTGTATTTTCAGTTATGCTGCCTATTTTTAAAATGGGGGAAATGCTGTAAATATTAAATTAAAAATATAAAAAATTAAAGTTGAAAACTGGAATTTTAGATTTAACACAAAAATGCTATTCTTTATTAAAATACAGGATTTATTAGAAACTATTCGTAGCAAAGGGGAGGAAAGGTTTCCTATAAGCGAATAAAAAAATGTATATTTTAAAAAGGGGAATAAAGTGTTTGGTTTTTCTAAAAAAATTTAGACTATGGCAAAGATAGTTTAAAATTTGACTCAAAGATTATAAACATGCCGCTAAAATTTTGGAGGTTTAATTTTAAATGAATGTCAATATACAATAAAAGAAAAAAGGAAAATTTATGATAGAAAATTTTATAGAATCATCGAAATATGCACAGAATTTGTTTAAAATAAAAAATGAAATCATACAGGATATAAAAAACGAAAGTTTAGATGAAAATGTGCCGATTATTACAGATGAAGTGCTAAATTATATGATTTTTACTGCTAGAAATATAAAGGCTCGAAATATTTTGGAAATTGGTACAGCGACAGGCTATTCAGGGCTATTTTTGGCACAACTCGCTAATGAAAATAGCGGGTTTTTGACAACAATGGAAATTGATGAAATTCGTTATAGAAAAGCTATGGAAAATTTTAAGAAACTTGGATTATTTGAAAAGAATAAGATGATTTTTGGAGATGCTTTGGAAGAAATTCCGAAACTTGATAAGAATGTGAAATATGATTTTATTTTTATTGATGCGTCGAAAGGTCAGTATTTGAAGTTTTTTGAAATGAGTTATGAACTTCTCAATGAAAATGGAATTATTTTTATTGATAACCTCATGTTTCGTGGGCTGATTGCGGCAGATAAGGAAGAAATTCCAAAAAGATATAAGACAATTGTAAAAAGGCTCAAAGAGTTTATAGAAAAGTTGAATGAAGAGTATAATTTTGTACTGCTGCCGTTTGGAGATGGAGTTGGGATAGTAAAAAAATAAATATTCAGTATTAATCACTCAACTTAAAAATTGGATTAAAGATGTGAAAAAAAACAATGGATTGCCTATAGATGGAGTCTAGTTTTCCACTTTTGTTTTAAACTGGAATTGTTATAAATAGGTTTGAGTTTATAATATAATTTTGTAAATATGGGAAAGAGAAGTGAGGAGAAATGAAATTTCTTTTGTATAATATTCGATACGGGACTGGAAAATATTTGAATCAGCCGTTTAAACATATGCGAGGGTATTTGGGACGTTCTGTAAGGCATGTTTATCGAATTGGGAAATTTATTAATAAATATAAGCCTGACATTGTGGGACTTGTAGAAGTTGATCTTGGCTCGTTTAGAATGTACAGCAGAAATCAGGCTACGCTTCTTGGAAGAATTACTAGAAATAATAATGTTTATCAGTACAAATATGAGGAAGATTCTAATTATATGAAATTCCCGATGGTAAGAAAGCAGGGAAATGCCTTACTTTCTAAAAAAGCTGTTTTACGGGAAGAATTTCATTATCTGGATATTGGAATGAAAAAATTGATTATTGAGGTGGAAACGGAAGATATTGTGGTGTTTCTAGTTCATTTGGCACTTGGTGGTAAAACGAGACAGAAACAGATTGTACAGCTTTACAATTTTGTGAAAAACTGCAAAAAGCCAGTTATAGTCGCTGGAGATTTTAATGTGTTCTGGGGAGAAGAGGAAATTGAAATGTTTTTACAGGCTTCTAACCTGCAAAATATAAACATAAGGAAAGAGCCAACTTTTCCGAGCTGGAATCCAAAGCGGGAACTTGACTTTATACTTTGTTCAAAGGAAATAAAAGTAAAAAGTTATGCAGTTATACAAACTCAGCTTTCAGATCATTTACCGATACTAGTCGATTTTGAAATTGTAAAATAAAAGATTATAAAAGCTAAAGGATTAATTTTATTAATGATAACATTTAAAAATTATATATTTGATATATTGATTTTAGATTATTTTTCTGCTATAATAGATTTATCAAAAAATAAATTAAAATGATAGGAGGAAAAGATTATGAAAATGATAAGAAGGATAAGGGATAATAAATTTACACAATTAAATTATAAACCCTTGTCAGATGGTGTATAATCATTTTTATAATGAATTCCTGTTTTACATAAAAATTTTACTTTTGCCAATGACTTTTGGGTTGTTGGCTCTTTGTTTTTATATACAATTTGTATAATTTTATTTAGAGCCTGTAAAAAGGGCTTTTTTTTATAAAAAAATGTAGGGAGATGGTAATTATGATAAAAGTTGGAGTTATTGGAGCGACTGGGTATGCTGGACAGCAGCTCGTATGGATATTGAATAATCATAAAGAAGTGGAGATTGAATTTATTTCTTCGTATTCAAATGCTGGAGAGAATATGGGCGAGGTGTATGCAAATTATAAAAAATATTTTGAGAAGAAATTGATTTCGCAGGAAGAGGCTGAGGAAAATTTTGGAAAAATTGATGTGCTGTTTTTGGCATTGCCGCATGGATTGTCGGAAAAGATGACTAAGAAGGTGCTCGAAAATAATGTAAAAGTTTTTGACTTGGGAGCAGATTTCAGGCTGGATGATTCAGAAACTTATGAAAAATGGTATGATGTTAAGCATGAGTTTCCTGAAATTAATCAGATTGCAGTTTATGGCTTGCCTGAGATAAATAGGGGAAAAATAAAGGAAAGTCAAGTTGTTGCCTGTCCTGGGTGTTATCCAACATCGGCGATACTAGGAGCGGCACCGCTTTTAAAAAATAAAGTTGTAAAAACGGATAAAATAATAATTGATTCAAAATCTGGAGTTTCAGGAGCAGGGAGAAGTGCCAAAATAGATACGATTTTTACAGAAGTAAATGAAAGTTTTAAGGCTTATGGAGTTTTAAAGCATAGACATACGCCTGAAATAAAGCAGGAAATGGATAAATTATCAGAAAGCGATATTAATGTAGTGTTTACTCCACATTTATTACCAATAAATAGGGGAATTCTTTCAACAATTTATCTGGAAGTGAATGAAAAATGGAAGGAAAGCTTGACAGAAGAAAAAATTTATGAAATTTATAATGATTTTTATAAAAATGAGTATTTTATAAGGGTTACTGAAAATTTGCCCGAGATAAAAAATGTGAAAAATAGCAATATTTGTGAAATTGGTGTCTGTTATGACTCAAAAACTGGAAATATTATTGTAATTTCTGCGATTGACAACCTCGTAAAAGGTGCAGGTGGACAAGCTGTTCAAAGTATGAATATTATGTTTGAGCTTGAAGAAAATATGGGGCTGGAGTTTTTATCAATGTATATTTAATTTTTAAAAGGAGTGATTTTTATGAAAATAATAAAAGATGGGACAATTACTAATGTTAAAGGGATAAAGGCGGCAGGAATATCGGCACAGTTGAAAAAAAGTGGGAAAAAAGACTTGGCATTGATTTATAGCGAGAAAAAGGCAGTTTCGGCTGCAGTGTTTACAAAAAATCTTGTAAAAGCAGCTCCGATTATTTTAAATATGGAAAATATAAAAAATGGAAATACACAGGCGATTATTGTAAATAGCGGGAATGCTAACTCGTGTACTGGAGAAACTGGACTTGAAAATGCTAAAAAAATGACGGAATTTGCAGCAAATGAGCTGGGACTCAAAAAAGAAGAAATTTTGGTGCAGTCTACTGGAATTATTGGAGTTCAGCTGGATATGAAAAAGATAGAAACTGGAATTAGTAAAATTTGCAAGGAAATATCGGAAAATGGGGGAAATGATGCGGCAACTGCGATTATGACAACGGACACTTTTACAAAACAAATTTGTGCAGAAATTGAAATAGATGGAAAAACAGTAACAGTTGCGGGAATGGCAAAAGGTTCTGGGATGATACATCCAAATATGGCTACAATGCTGGCTTTCACAGTAACGGATGTAAATATTGAAAAATCGTTGTTGCAAAAAATATTTTCTGAAATTACAGACAGCACATTTAATATGATTTCAGTTGACGGAGATACAAGTACAAATGATATGGCTTGTGTTATTGCTAATGGGGCTTCTGAAAATAAAAAAATTGTAGATGAAAGTTCTGAAGGATACAGCAAATTTAAAGAGGCGCTTTATTTTGTGAATCAGGAGCTAGCAAAGCTGATTGCAAAAGACGGGGAAGGGGCGACAAAATTAATTGAAGTTGCTGTAACTGGGGCAAAAAGTAAAAAAGACGCACAAAAAGTTGCAAAATCAGTAATAACTTCAAATCTTTTTAAAGCGGCTGTATTTGGGGAAGATCCAAACTGGGGAAGAATCCTTTGTGCTGTAGGTTATTCTGAAGCACAACTTATTGTTGATAAAGTAAATATTTTTCTTGGAAATGATATTAATGCTTTACAAAAAGGAGTCCAAGTTGCAAAAAATGGCATGGGAATAGAATTTGACAATGAAAAGGCTGTTAAAATTTTGAAAAATGAGAAAGTTGAAATTTTGATTGAACTGAATGATGGAGAATTTTCTTCGACTGCGTGGGGATGTGACTTGAGTTACGATTATGTGAAAATAAATGCGGAGTACCATACTTAATAATTTTTTTAATATAGTTAATTTTTTTAAAAATTAAAGAAATGAGAAAATTTTGATAAAAAGAAAGGAAAAATATGATTTCAAATTTAGATAAAGCAAAAATTTTGGTAAAAGCGTTGCCATTTATAAAAAAATATCATAATAAAACGATTGTGATTAAATATGGTGGAAGTGCGATGGTCAATCCTGCTGCACGGGAGCAGTTTATTCAAGATATAGTTCTTATGAAATATGTTGGAATAAATCCTGTGATTGTGCATGGTGGCGGGCCTGAGATTAATGAAATGCTTCAAAAAATTGGAAAAGAGAGCAAATTTATTGATGGAAATCGTGTAACTGATGAAGAAACTGTGGAGATTGTGGAAATGGTGCTTTCTGGGAAAGTAAATAAAGGAATTGTTGCGGATATTAATAAATATGGCGGAAAAGCTGTTGGACTTAGTGGAAAAGACGGGAATATGGTGTTTGTTGAGAAGAAGTTTGCTGAAGTTGATGGAGAGAAGATTGATATTGGGTTTGTTGGAGAAATTAAGGAAATTAATACGGAAGTAATAAAATTGTTAGAGTCGAATGATGTGATTCCTGTGATTTCGTCTATTGGAGTTGACAAGAATGGTCAGACATACAATATTAATGCCGATTATGTGGCAGGCACGATTGCTGGGAAATTACAGGCAGATAGATTGGTATTTTTGACAGATGTTGATGGAATTTTACTTGATTATAATAATAAGCAGACGCTTATTGATGAAATTGATGTGAAAAAAGTGAACGATTTAATTGAACGAGAAATTATTAGTGGTGGAATGCTGCCAAAAGTTACGACTTGCCTAGATGCGATTGAAAATGGTGTAGAAAATGTAGTTATTTTAAATGGGAAGCTGGAACATTCATTATTATTGGAGCTGTTTACAGAGGAAGGAGCTGGAACTTTAATAAAAAAATAAATTAAATTTTAGAAAGGAATGAAGAAAAATGTTATTAAATGTGTATAACCGTTATAATAAAATATTTGAAAAAGGAAAAGGAACATATATTTACGACAATGAAGGGAATGAATACTTAGATTTTGTATCGGGAATATCGGTAAACTGTCTAGGGCATGCAAGTCCAGTAATTATAAATGCTTTGACTGAACAAAGTAAAAAATTGATACATATTTCAAATCTTTATTACAGCGAGCCCCAATTAGAGCTGGCAAAAAAACTTACACAAAATAGTGCGATGGAGAAAGTATTTTTTACTAACAGCGGAACAGAAGCAATTGAACTGGCAATAAAAATTGCTCGCAAATACGGTAATAATTTATCGTATGATGAAAATGGAAATAAAATTATTGACAAAACTGAAATAATTTATATGAAAAATTCATTTCATGGACGTTCAACAGGGGCATTGGCAGTAACAGGACAGCCTAAATATCAGAAACCTTTTGAGCCTTTGATTTCCAATGTTGCACAATGTAATTTTAATGATGTGAAAGATTTGAAGGCAAAAGTGAGCGAGAAAACAGCAGCCATAATTTTGGAGCCGATTCAAGGGGAAAGTGGACTGAAAAGTGCAACGCCTCAATTTATGCAGGCAATAAAGGAACTGAGTGAAAAATATAACGCACTTGTAATTTTTGATGAAATTCAATGCGGAATGGGAAGAACTGGAAAATTGTTTGCTTATGAAAATTTTGAGATTATTCCAGATATTGTCACTGTGGCAAAGTCGCTTGGTGGCGGTGTTCCAATTGGAGCAGCTCTTACAAAGGGTAAGGCAAACGATGTTTTAGAGCCTGGAGATCATGGTTCAACTTATGGAGGGAATCCGCTAGTCTGTGCTGTTGCAAATGCTGTTTTACATGAATTGATTGACAATAAACTGGTTGAAAAGGATGTTGTGGAAAAAGGGCAGTATTCTCTTAAAAAATTGGAAGAATTGAAGGGGAAATATAATTTTGTTGAGGAAATTCGTGGGAAAGGTCTGCTTTTGGGAATAAAATTTGATGAAAGCAGAGTCTTGGGAAAAGATGTTGTTTTAAAAGCATTGGAAAATGGTCTGCTGTTAGTTGGAGCTGGAAATAACGTTGTAAGATTTTTTCCGCCATTTAATGTGAGCAAGGAAGAAATTGATGAGGCAATTTTAATTTTGGACAAAGTTTTAAAAACAATTTAATTCTTTTTAAATAATATTGTAAATTAGAAGTTATTGAGGTAAAATTATATTGAATAAATGAAAAATTATAATTTAAAGGGGAGATTTTATGAAAATTTTTGGAAAAAGTGTGATAATAGCTGTTTTGATTAGTTTGGTAAGTTTTGGTAATATAAATGTTGAAAGTAAGATTGATCAAATTAGGAAAGATTATAAAAGTACTAATGCTATAAAGAATTATATTGTGAAGGAAATTGAAGATGATGAACAGAGTATAGAGGGCGGTGTTATAAGATATTATTTTCAAAATGGAATTGTTAAGAAAATTATAACTGAATATTTTGGTGAAACCTGGAGAGGAACGACGGAGTATTACGTAAAAAATGGAAAAGTTTATTTTATTTTTGATAAAACTGAAAAATATAATGTTCCGTATTATGTGAACGCTGACTGGTATAAAAGAGATAATATGAAAGTTGGAGAAGTTTTTGACAGCAGAAAATCAAAAATTTCTGAAAAGAGGTACTATTTTGATGAAAATATGAAATTGATTCGGTATGTTGGAGAGAATAAAAAAATTGTTGAAAATGTGCAAAAATTGAAGGAAATTGAAAAAAATGTGTTAGATGAGTATTTTAGAATAAAAAATAAAAATTAAGAAAAGAGGTAAAGGCATGTTAAAAGGACGTTCGTTTTTAAAATTATTAGACTTTACAACAGAAGAATTACAATATTTATTGAATTTAGCGAAAAAATTGAAGGAAGATAAGAAAAATAAGACTGAAGAGAAAAAGTTGACTGGTAAAAATATTGCATTGATTTTTGAAAAGACTTCGACACGGACTAGATGTGCTTTTGAGGTTGCGGCTTATGATCAGGGGGCGAATGTTACTTATATTGGGCCTTCTACTTCTCAGATGAATGATAAGGAGTCGATTGAGGATACTGCAAAAGTTTTGGGAAGATTTTATGATGGAATTGAGTATCGTGGATATGGACAAAATTTGGTAGAGGCATTGGCGGAACATTCTGGAGTACCTGTGTGGAACGGGCTTACGACTGAGTTTCATCCGACACAGGTTTTAGCGGATTTTTTGACTATTTTAGAGAAAAAGGGAACTTTGAAGGAAATTAAGTTTGCGTATCTTGGAGATGGAAAAAATAATATGGCAAGTTCACTTATGATTGGTGCGGCAAAATTTGGGATGGATTTTACAATTGTTGCTCCGAAAGAATATTTTCCAGATAAGGAACTGGCTGAAACTTCCTTGAAACTGGCTGAAGAAAATGGAGGGCGTGTTTCATTTACCGATGACCGAATTGGTGGGGTTAAGGATGCAGATGTGATTTATACAGATGTCTGGGTTTCTATGGGAGAATCTTACGATGTATGGGATGAAAGAATAAATAGACTTTCGTATTATCAGGTAAATAATGAGCTTGTAAAACATGCAAAGCCTGACTATCTGTTTATGCATTGCCTTCCTGCATTTCATGACTTGAATACAAAAGTTGCACAGGAAATTGAAAAGAAGTACGGAATTAAGGAAATGGAAGTTGCTGATGAAGTGTTCAGAAGTAAAAATTCCGTTGTATTTGATGAGGCTGAAAATAGAATGCATACGATTAAAGCGGTTATGGTGGCAACTTTGGGAGAAGAATAAGAAAAATTGAAAAAATGTAAAAAAATAAGGATAATGTATTGAAAATTTAGGAAAAATGTACTAAAATGATATTGAAGATTTAACATTCAGAAAGGAGATATTGGTGAAATCAATTTTAAAAAAAATATCATTATTAGCAATTACAGTTTTAACGGCTGCGACTTTGAATGCCTCTAATATTATAATGGGAAACAACCAAAATGCGTCAAAAGTTAATAATCAGAAAGTAACAAGAAACAGCGAATTAAGAGGAGTATGGGTAGCAAGTGTAAGCAATATTGACTGGCCATCTAAGAAGGGACTTAGCGTAGAGCAGCAGAAAAGAGAATTTTTAACAATTCTTGACAATGTAAAAAAATGGAATATGAATGCTGTGTTTGTACAAATCAAGCCAACGGCTGATGCTTTTTATCCCTCTAAATATTCGCCATGGTCTGAGTATTTAACAGGAACACAAGGAATAAACCCTGGATATGATCCATTAAAATTCATGGTAGAAGAAGCGCACAAAAGAGGAATCGAGTTTCATGCATGGTTTAATCCATACAGACTTTCTACATCAGGTTCAAGAGACAGATTGTCAAAAGATAATATTGGACGTAAAAAACCTGAATGGACAGTGGCTTATGGTGGGCAATTATACTTAAATCCAGGAATTCCTGAAGTTAATGATTATGTTGTGAATAGTATTGTTGAAGTTGTGAAAAATTATGATGTTGATGGTGTTCATATGGATGATTATTTTTATCCATACAAAGTTAAAAATCAAGAATATCCAGATTCTGCACAGTATCAGAAATATGGAAGTAAATTTGCATCAGTTGGAGACTGGAGAAGAGATAATGTAAATAAATTAGTTGAAAAATTGCATACTTCTATAAAAAAAGAAAATAAAAATGTGGAATTTGGAATAAGTCCGTTTGGAGTATGGAGAAATGCTTCCACTGATCCGTCAAGAGGTTCTGCAACAAAAGCTGGAGTTCAAAATTATGATGATTTATATGCAGATATTTTATTATGGATGAATAAAGGCTGGATAGATTACGTGGCACCACAAATTTACTGGAATCAAGGGCATAAATCAGCTGAGTACAATACGCTTGTAAAATGGTGGAGCAAATATGCAGGGAAAACGCAAACAGACCTTTATATCGGACAAGCCGCATACAAAGTTAATGATTGGCAAAATGCAAAAGAATTAATAAATCAGGTGAATTTCAACAGAAATTACCCAGAAGTAAAAGGAAGTATATTCTTTAGCTACAAATCATTACTGACAAATCCTAAAAATGCTACAAACAGCTTGGCACAAGGGCCTTATTCTAATAATGGTAATCAGGAATTTTAGTATCTGAATTTAGAAAAAATCAGTATTATTGAAGTTGTTATAACTTTGGTGATACTGATTTTTTTAATTTACAAAGAAATTTGAATAAAATTTGAAAAAAATAAAAAATTGGATATAATATAGAGTGTGAATATAAAAATAAATTTAATTTTTTTAATATCTAAGATTATAAAATTAAGTAAAAAATTTAATAAGAGACTTAAAAATTATGATAGTTTTTCTTGAGTTGATTTTTATTTAATAAGAAAAATTGATATTAAAAAACTTTAGGTATATTTTTAACATAATTAAAATTACTTAAAAAAATAGGAGGAAAATTTTATGAAAAAAGAATACGATTCTTTTAACAGGATTAAATTGAAAAATAAAATACAAGGTATGTTAGAAGAAACATTGTCAAAAGGAACCATATCAATAATAGCATGGTTAGCAGTAACAATGATTTTGACAGTTATTATATTTTCAGTCATGTTAGTGCTGATGAATTTAAAACCTGATAATGAAACTGACAGCTTAAGTTTAATTGAAGCAATTTGGCAAAATTTTTTGCGTGTAATAGATCCAGGTGGATTACAAAATGACAGATTATGGGGATATAGAATAGTATCCGCTGTAGTTACATTGCTTGGAGTATTAATTTTTGGGGCATTAGTTGGTGTTTTGACAACTGGACTTGATAATCTATTTATTGAAATTCGTAAAGGAAAAACAGAAATTGTAAAAAAAGATTTTACTCTTATTTTAGGATGGAATCCAACAATATTTAAGATAATAAGTGAGCTTGTTATTTCAAATGCAAATCACAAAAATAAAAAAATAGTGATACTTTCTAAAAACGATAAAATAAAAATGGAAGATGAGATAAATTTAAGAATAAATCAAAAAGAACTGTTAAAAAAATTTCATAATTCACTAGGTGAAAAAAGTCATAAAATTTATCAGACTAAAATTTATTGTCGTTCAGGAAGTATTATAGACACTGATGATTTAAATATAGTTCATCCTGAAAATGCAGAATCAGTAATTATACTTTCCTCTGAGGACGATAAAGAAGATATAAATACTATAAAATGTATTTTAGCGTTGAGAAAGAAAGCAAAGAAAATAATTACAGAAATAAAAGATGAACATAATAAAGAATTGATGGATTTTTGTTTTCAAAATGAAGAAAATGAAAACATACTGTATATTCCGACTGAGAAATGGTTATCACGGATTACAGCACAAGCAAGTAGACAGCCAGGTTTTAGTGTAATTGCGACAGAAATTTTAAATTATGATAATGATGAAATTTACTTTTCTAAAGTTGGAAAAGAACTGATAGGTAAAACATTTAAAGAAATTTCTTTAAATTGTACAACAAGTATTCTGTTAGGAATATATAAGAAAAATTTGGATAAAAACAACTTAAAGGAAATTTATCAAGCTGAAATCAAAGAAGGAAAATTACCAGGAGTACGAAAAAATATAATTTTAAATCCGTATGAGAAATTTCATAATAATGTAATAAATGGTGAAAATATAGGATGTATAATAGAAGAAAGAGATGAACTTATTCTTTTTCAATCTGATGATGGATATCCTGAATTTTATTTTGAAGATTTGAAAATAGAAAAATTTCAATGGAAAAATAGTATGGAAGATATAATTTTACCAAAAAGCAAGACATTAATTTTAGGATATAATAAGAGAATATATAAAATAATTAATGAGTTATACGAATATGTGAGTATAGATTCAGAAGTTCATATAATTGCAAAAATGAATGAGGAAGTAGAAAAACATTTAAAAGATAATTTTGGTTCTGAAAATGTAACAAATGAAGATATCACAGATTACAGAGTTTCTGAAAAAGAATATGTTGGAGAAAAATTCAACCTTGAAAGTTATGACAGCATTATAATTTTAGGTTATGATAATCTTGAAACACAAGAAAAGGATGCCAAATCAATGCTTACAATGTTACTGATAAAAAAATTGCTTGAAAAAAATAATAAATGTTCGTTAAAAGAAAAAAGTATTGTTATTGAAATATATGATGAAAAGAATAGAGAAATTGTAGAATTGACGGAAGTATCTGATTATATAATAAGTGATACGATAATAAGTTCGGTAATCAGCCAATTATCAGAAGAAAAAAGGCTTTATTATGTGTTCGATGAATTGTTTAGTGGAGAAGGATGTGAAATTTATCTGTTTTCAGCAGATAATTATATTGAAAATTTTAATAGAGAGTACTCTTTTAAAGAGCTTTCTACAATTGTAGCAAATGAAGGAATTATTTTATTAGGATATAGAGATATGAGCGAAAGGATAGAAAAGAAAAAAGATTATGGTGTTCATTTAAATATAAGTAAAAATAAAACAATTAAATTAAACAAGAATGATAAATTAATTGTATTATTTGAAGGGGGAAATGAGAAAAATAAGAAAAAAGTGATTTAATTGATTTTCTATTTTTGGCATAAAAATAATTGAGTAAACTTTTAAACAAAGGGTTTCTTTAAATATAAACAAAATTTGCAAAATGAATTTAATTGGAGTATAATAATTATATGTAACAAAGAATATTAAATCTTTGCTCAAAGTTGAGAGAAAGGAGGGAGATAATGAAAAATAAAATTTTTAAATTTTTTGGATTCTTATTTCTTATGATGGTTCTTGTAAATGTGATTTTATCAATTATTTCTACATTTTTACCAGTAAAATTTGAGTCTCCAAGTTCGGTTGTAGAGGCACCGCATTATTTTAATTTTGTTTTTGGGAACTTTAAGTTTTCATTAAGTCAGACAGTTCTTGATACGTGGGCAATTATGATTATAATTATATTTATTGTAAGAGCTGGAACAAAGAATATAAGTGTTGAAAAACCTGGAAAAATGCAGATTGTTATGGAAGAATACTATCATTTTATTGAAAATACTTTTTTGACTACTTTTGGAAAACACAAAAAAACTTATATACCGTTTTTTGCGGCATTGTTTGCATTTATAATGTTTTCAAATTTAAGTACTTTCTTATTTCCGTTTATTATGATGGTAGTAAAGGAAAATGGGATTAGAACGGTAAAACCGTTTTTTAGAACGCCAACAGCAGATCCAAATACTACAATTGGATTATCACTTGTTGTAATTGTTGTCTTTTTGGCAGTTTCTATAAAGCAAAAAAGTCTAAAAGGGTATATAAAATCCTTGTTTGAGCCAATGTGGTTTATGTTTCCATTAAATGTAGTTGATATTTTTTCAAAAGTGTTAAATACTTCAATGCGGCTTTTTGGAAATATGCTTGCGGGACTTGTAATTGTAGGACTGTTATACAGCCTTGTTGGACGTGGATTGCTTCAATCAATGACAAATAATATGCTGAAGGGAAGCTTTTCATTTTCGGTTGGATGGCCGATGTTAATACAGCTTTATCTGGATTTATTCATTGGAATAGTGCAGGCATTCGTATTTACAATACTTTCATCAGTTTATATAGGTGAAGCGTTGGGAGAAGAGGAATAAAAACAGATTTGTAGTTCTTTTATATGTTCAAAGTCAACGAAATTAAGATTTTGTATAAATAAGAGAATTATAATTAAAATATAGTTTTTTAAAATAAAGAAAATAAAAAATAATATAAATTAGGAGGATTAAAGAATGGAAGGAATAGTTCAAGCGGCAGCTTTATTAGGAGCAGGAATTGCAGCGGTAGGAGGAATTGGAGCAGGATTAGGGCAAGGAATAGCTACTGGTTATGCAGTAGAGGCAGTATCAAGACAGCCTGAAGCTAAACAGGATATTATGCAAACATTAATCACAGGGCTTGCGATTACAGAATCATCAGCAATTTATGCGTTGGTAATAGCTTTCTTATTGATTTTCTTAAAAGGATAATAAAAAATATCCAGTATTTTTAGAATCAGAAAAAATAAAATAATATTGTTATGAAAATTATTATAAAGTAAGAATTAAAAAGAAACAAAATAGGGTTAATGTAAATTAAGGAGAAAAAATGAATGAAGGAGCAAAATTAGTAAACATCGATTTTACGATGGCTATTCAAATAATAAACTTTATAGTGTTAATCTATTTTTTTTCACGAGCTTTTGCAAAAAAAATTGGTAAAGTGCTTGAGGACAGAAAAAAATTAGCGTTGTCTGAAATGGAAATAGTTGAGAACGAAAAGGAAAAACTGGAAGAACAGAAAAAATTAATGGAAAAACTGAAAAAAGAATCTAAAAGACGTGCTAATGACATTTTGATAAAAGCTGAAAGACAGGCGGATGACAGAAAAGATCAGATTATATCACAAGCTATGAGCAATCGTGAAAGAATGATGATGAAAGCAGAAGCTGATATTGAAAAAATGCGACAAAATGCCAAATTTGAACTTCAAAAGGAAGTTGGAGAAATGGCAGTTGAACTTGCAGAAAAAATCATTAAAGAAAATATTGATGATAAACAAGATGAAACTATAAATAAGTTTATTAATGAGATAGGAGATTAGAATGGCTAATGATGAGATTGCAAAAAGATATGCAGCGGCAATTTATAATATAGCAAAATCTTCTGACAATATAAATGAAGTTCGGGAAGTATTAAATATTCTTATGGAAAACTACGAGGAAGAAGAGGAATTTAGAAAAATTTTGGAAGATCCTTTGAAAAAATTTCCAGAAAAAGAAAAATTTTTAGAAAAATCATTTGATCATGTGACAAAAGAAGCACTTGGAATAATAAAATATATTGTGAGAAAACAGCGATTATCCCTTGTCAGTGATATAAAAGAATATTTTTTAAAACTTTACTACGAAGAAAACAATAAACTTCCAATAACTGCTATATTTGCAAAGGAGCTATCGGAAACGCAAAGAGAACAGTTAATAAAAAAACTTGAAAACAAATATGGTAAAAAAATCGTTTTGAATCTTAAAGTTGATAAGGAAATAATCGGTGGAGGAATTTTAAAAATTGGAAATGAAGTTATTAACGGTTCAATAAAAAATCAGATTGAGGAAATAAAGAAAAATTTTTAGAAACGGAGGTGCTTTTCTTTGAGAATCAAGCCAGAAGAAATAAGTAAAATAATCCGAAGCGAAATTGAAAATTACAAAAGTTCACTGGATATTTCCAACACTGGAACAGTCTTGGAAGTGGGAGATGGAATTGCTAGAATCTACGGATTAAGTGATGCTATGGCAGGAGAGCTTTTGGAGTTTGAAAATGGAACTGTCGGAATGGCACTAAACTTGGAAGAAAGTAACATTGGAGCAGTAATTTTTGGAAAAACACAAGGAATAAAAGAAGGAAGTATAGTAAAAGGATTGGGAAAAGTAGCTGAAGTTCCAGCTGGAAATGAGCTGCTTGGAAGAGTAGTCGATGCACTTGGAAATCCTATTGATGGAAAAGGGACAATAACAGCTGATAAATATATGCCAATTGAGAGACAGGCGTCGGGAATTATCGCAAGAAAACCTGTTACACAGCCTATGCAGACAGGAATAAAGGCAATAGACGGAATGTTTCCAATTGGAAAAGGACAAAGGGAATTGATAATTGGAGACAGACAGACTGGTAAGACGGCAATTGCGATTGACTCTATTATAAATCAAAAAAATAACGATGTTATATGTATTTATGTCGCAATTGGACAGAAAAGATCTACAGTTGCACAAATTTATAAAAAACTGGAAGAAACAGGGGCTTTGGAATATACAATCATTGTTGCGGCAACTGCTTCGGAATCTGCACCACTTCAATATTTGGCACCGTATTCAGGGGTTGCCATGGGTGAATATTTTATGGATCAGGGAAAAGATGTACTGATAGTTTATGATGATTTATCAAAACATGCGGTAGCTTACCGTGAAATGTCGCTATTGTTAAAACGTCCACCGGGAAGAGAAGCCTATCCTGGAGATGTTTTCTATCTTCACTCAAGACTTCTTGAAAGAGCCGCAAAATTAAGCGATAAACTAGGCGGAGGTTCAATTACAGCACTTCCAATTGTAGAAACACAAGCTGGAGATATTTCGGCATACATTCCTACAAATGTTATTTCGATAACAGACGGACAAATATTCTTGGAAACGGATTTATTTAATTCAGGATTTAGACCAGCCATAAATGCAGGAGTTTCTGTATCACGGGTTGGAGGAGCGGCACAAATTAAAGCTATGAAACAGGTTGCTTCAAAAGTAAAACTGGAACTTGCACAATATAATGAGCTTTTGGCATTTACGCAATTTGGATCGGATTTGGATAAGGCGACTAGAGATCAGCTTAATCGAGGATCTAAAATTATGGAAGTCCTAAAACAGTCGCAATACACTCCATTCAAAGTTCAAGAACAGGTTATTTCATTTTACTGTGTTACAAATGGATATTTTGACAATGTTCCGACTGAAAAAGTTAGAACATTTGAAAAGGATATAATAGAAGCACTTATAAATGATGAGAATATTTTAAATGAAATCCGTGAAAAAAAATCATTGGATGATGAGCTGAAAAATAAACTTGATGAGTTTATTACTAGCTTTAAGAGTGAATATGTCTGGTAAAGTAGGTGAAATAACATGGCAGCAAATATGAAGGAAATTAAAGAGCGAATTGACAGTGTAAAAAGTACAAGTCAAATCACAAATGCGATGAATATTGTTTCTTCTACAAAGTTTAAGAGATTTCAAGTTTTAACTTTAAAATCAAGAAGTTACGCACGTGCTGTAAATGAAGCTTTTGACAATTTGGTCGCAAGCCTTAGAGGAAATAAATTTGTAATTTTTGATGGGAAGTCAGAAGTCAAAAGAGTAGGCATTATTGTGATGACATCAGATCGTGGGCTATGTGGAAGTTTTAACTCAAATACTTTTAGAAGGCTGGAAAGCATGAGAAAGAAATTTGAAAAAGAAGGAAAAGACGTGTCAGTTGTAACAATTGGAAGAAAAGCTAAGGAATATTGTAAAAATCGGGATATTAATGTGGATAGTGAGTATACACAGATGATTCCAGAAACAATGTTTGAAACTGGTAAAAAAATCAGTGAAGATGTAGTTCAGTTTTATTTAAACGATTTTTATGATGAAGTTTATATGATTTATTCTAAATTTGTATCAGCAATTGAGTATAATATTCAAGTGGAAAAATTGCTTCCAATAGAAAAAAAGGAAGGATTGCCAACAAAGGAATATGTGTTTGATCCGTCAGAGGAAGAAGTGTTAAATTCATTTGTGCCACAAGTTCTGAATATAAAATTGTATCAGTCTTTACTTGAAAATTCGGCAAGTGAGCATTCAGCCAGAATGTCAGCAATGAAACAGGCTAATGATAATGCCGCTGAAATGATAAGAAACTTGGAAGTGCAGTATAATCGTGAAAGACAAGGAAAAATAACACAGGAATTAACAGAAATTATTGGCGGTTCTTTAGGAGTACAGTAATTTATTTTTAAACTGAAGAACTTGAGAATAAACTAAGAAGGAGGTTAAAGGTAACTAATGAATAAAGGTAAATTAGTGCAAGTTATTGGGCCGGTTATAGATGTAAAATTTGAAAAAAAATTGCCTGATATTTATAATGCGCTTGAAGTGTATAAGGAAAACGGAGAAAAATTAGTAGCTGAAGTTCACGCCCACAACGGAAATAATGTTGTAAGGGCAGTTGCAATGTCTGGAACTGAAGGGTTAAGACGTGGACTGGAAGTTGTAGATACTGGTAACCCGATTCAAGTTCCAGTTGGAAGAGCGACATTAGGAAGAATTTTCAATGTGCTTGGAGAAGCGGTTGATGATGGTGAAAAATTGGATGCAGATGTGTTAAGGGAATCTATCCACAAGGATGCACCCTCATTTGAACAACAAGGAACAGATTCTGAAATACTTGAAACAGGAATAAAAGTAGTAGATTTACTTGCTCCATACTTAAAAGGTGGAAAAATTGGACTTTTTGGAGGAGCAGGAGTCGGAAAGACAGTATTAATTCAGGAATTGATTAACAATATTGCGAAAGGGCATGGAGGACTTTCTGTATTTGCAGGAGTTGGAGAGCGTACACGTGAGGGACGTGATTTATATAACGAAATGACAGAAAGTGGAGTTATTGATAAGACAGCATTAGTGTATGGACAAATGAATGAGCCACCTGGAGCAAGACTAAGAGTAGGGCTTACAGCACTTACAATGGCGGAATATTTTAGAGATAAGGAAGGACAAAACGTACTTTTATTTATTGATAACATATTCAGATTTACTCAGGCAGGATCAGAAGTATCGGCTCTACTTGGAAGAATGCCGTCAGCCGTAGGATACCAGCCAAACTTGGCAACTGAAATGGGAGCCTTGCAGGAAAGAATAACATCAACAAGCACAGGTTCAATTACATCAGTACAAGCTGTATATGTGCCAGCAGATGACTTGACAGATCCAGCACCAGCAACAACATTTGCCCATTTGGATGCAACAACAGTATTGTCAAGACAAATTGCATCGCTTGGAATTTATCCAGCAGTAGACCCGCTTGATTCAACTTCAAGAATACTTGAGCCTGAAATTGTTGGGAATGAGCATTATAAAATTGCAAGAGAAACTCAGAAAGTATTACAAAGATATAAGGAATTACAAGATATTATCGCAATTCTAGGAATGGATGAGCTGGATGAAAATGATAAATTAACAGTAAATCGTGCTAGAAAAATCCAAAGATTCTTTTCACAGCCTTTCTCAGTAGCAGAACAGTTTACAGGAATGAAAGGTAAATATGTGCCTTTAAGAGAAACAATACGTGGATTTAAAGAAATTCTGGATGGACTTCATGATGATTTGCCAGAACAGGCATTCTTATACGTTGGAACAATTGAAGATGCAGTTGCAAAAGCACGAGAATTGATGAGCGAGTAATTTAAAATAATGTGTAATGAAAACAGGGACGATGTTTTCCCTGTTTTCCAATAAGAAAGTTTAGATAAAATAAGCATACTTTGGAATGGAAGGAGGCTTTATGGCAACGGAATTTATTTTGGAAGCAGTAACTCCAGAAAGGCTGGTTTTTGAAAAGCCTGTTGAATTTGTAAAATTACGTACAGAAGGTGGAGATATTGGAATACTTGCAAAGCATATTAACTACATTACACCAATTGGTGCTGGGGAAATGCTTGTTCGTGAAAAGGATAATAAGGAAATGACATATTATCTGGAAGGAGGATTTCTAGAAGTTCGTCAGGATAAAGTTGTTATTTTGGGAGTAAATATCGTTGAAGCAACTAAGGCAGAAGCAGAACGGATGGCAAGAGAAGTTGCCATTGAAAGAGCAAAAAAACAAAAAATAAAAGAAGATCAGGATATTTTAGGCTCAAAAAAACGGATTCAAAACAATTTAAGCAGGAAATAAATTTTGAAATTCTAAAAAATGTGGTATAATATGTATAAAATATAGTTAATTAATTTTAAAATTGATTATTTAATTATAATAAATTTGTTTAAACTCTAAAAATTAAAAGATTCATCATAGAGTATTCAGTTAAATATTTTTTATATAATTCATCTGTTTTTCTTTTTTATGAAGTAAAGGGGAACAGTTATCATCCCCTTTTTTTCGCAATATTAGTTATGACAATTTTTCAAATTATAATATCTGAAGATTTTGGCGAAACTGCTACGCACGAATCCTCGCTTGTCTAAGCATTTTTTAGTTTAAGTAAAATAGTTAATTTAACTAAAATAAATAAAAAGTAAAATAATTTAAAAAATAAAAGATTATTTAATTGAATAATCAAAGGGTAAATCTATATTTTTAAACTAATATTTGAATAAATTTAACAATAAAAAATAATGTAAAGGTGGAATGGGAATGGAGCAATTGAAAAAAAATAGAACGAGAACATTTTATAGAAATTATGTTAATGAAAAATTAGTTGGGAATAGAAATAAAAAAGAATTGAAAAAATTAGAAAGATTTATTTCAATGGAAGTTATCGAAAGGGAAACTATTGAGAAAATTTTGATAAAATACTTTTTTATTAAAAGAAGCAGAACGTTTTACAGAAACTTTGCTGATAGAAAATTAGTAGGAAATCTAGGTAGAAAATATAGAAGAATTTTTACAGCTTTAGATTTTAATTATGAAAAAATTTCGTCAGAACAAATAAGACGTAGATACGTAGAAACTGAAATTAACCGTTCAAAATTTGCAAAAGGTGTGGAATTTGACGGTAAATCAAATCACGAAGATATTTACTTTGACAAGGCTCCATTACCAGCATCGTATTTTACAGATGAACTTGTCCTAATGCCAAAAAATCCTACAACATTATACATTTATTGGGAAATTCGTGATGATACCTATGAAAGATTAGCTACAAATAACGGAGTTATTGATAATGTAGTTATAAAAATATTTAAAAACGGACACGAATATAGAAAAATTATAAGACATGAAAGAATTGGTTCGCATTATATTACTGAAATTGATGTAAATCAAAATTATGAAGCATCTATCGGATATGAAGATCAATATGGAAACTTTTCAGAAGTAGCACATTCAGTAGAAGCAATCGCACCAAATGATAAAGTTTCTGATAATATTGACTTAGTATGGGGAACAGTGAAATTCGATTCAAGCACAAATCAGCTTATAAAATATATAAATACTCCAGTTTCAACACCAGAAGGAAGAGAGCTTTTAGGAGTACCTGCAGATTATGATGTGGATGAAAATAATGAATTTATAATCGAAGTTATAGAAAGATTGACAAAAGTAGGAGCTTCAGAATCATTAATCGAAAGAAAAGTGATAAAAGGAAAACTTCCAAATCTTAGACTGGATATGGGTGGTTCAAGAAGCAGTTAGAACATTTTTATAAATGTTTTTATAAAAATTAAGATTAAAGGAGATTCAAAATGGCTATGTTAAATATGCTGCACGCTTGTTTACGTGTAGAAAATTTAGAAAAATCTATCGAATTTTATGAAAAGGCATTTGGATTTAAGGAAGACCGACGTAAAGATTTTCCAGAACATAAATTTACTATTGTTTATTTGACTCTTCCAGGAGAAAGTTTTGAGATTGAGCTGACTTATAATTACGGTCACGGTTCATATACAATTGGTGATGGTTTTTCACATTTGGCAATTGCTTCGGATGACTTGGAAGGAGATAATGAAAAACATAAGGCAATGGGATACAAGACAACAGATCTTATGGGCTTGCCTGGTAAACCTGGACATTATTATTTCGTAACGGATCCAGATGGTTACCGTATGGAAGTAATTCGTGCAGAATAAAAATTAGCAATAAAACATATTTAAAGCAAATAATAGAAATATCAGAAGAAAAGACCGAGACTTTCGGTCTTTTATAGTAAAACTATTTATACAAAATTTTAACAACTGCAAGGAGAAAATATGAAGATAATAGTGTATGGTGCTGGAGTTATGGCACAGTATGTAAAAGAATCAGTAATAAATTCTGGAAATGAATTTGCTGGGCTGGTTGACCCGCTTGGAAATGGGGATTTTGAAAATCTGAAGGAAAAAGATGTAGATTTTGATGCGATTATTGATTTTTCACATTTCAGTTTGCTGGAGGATGTACTTGAAGCGGGAATTGATAAAAAAGTTCCAGTTCTAATTGCTACAACTGGACATTCAGAAGAACAGATTGCAAAAATCCAGGAAGCATCAAAGCAAATACCTATAATTAAAGCAACAAATACTTCAGTTGGAGTAAATATCGTAAATGAAATTGTAGCCTTTGCGACAAAATTATTAAAGGATTTTGATATTGAAATAATTGAAAAGCATCACAACAGAAAAATTGACGCACCAAGCGGTACAGCGAATACTTTACTTGAAGTTGTCAAGGAAAATCTGGATAATGATGGAAAAGACTACAGAACAATTTATGGAAGAGAAGGGCACAGTAAACGTGCTGAAAAAGAAATAGGAGTTCACGCTATACGTGGCGGAAATATAGTCGGAGAACATACCGTAATTTATGCAAAAAATGATGAAATTATCGAAATAAAGCACGAAGCATTATCAAGAAAAATGTTTTCAGACGGTGCAGTCAAAGCTGTAGAATTTCTTGCTGGAAAAAAAGCAGGACTGTATACAATGAAAGATGTACTTGGTTTATAATAAAAAAAACTCTAGTTTTATTAAGACTGGAGTTTTTCTTTTTTCAACTATTTTGTATCTTCACAATAAAAATATCCACTGCTAGTTCTATAACATCTTGTTCCTTTTTCTGCCATTCTTTGATCAACTCGATTCCAATAACTTGGACTAAAAAGTTCACAACTAGCTACACTTAACCCAACTAAAATTAAAATTAGAATTTAAAAATATTTTTCGTAAAATATCACTTCTTTATATTGTTTTTTACTATCTTGTATCTTCACAATAAACATTTCCATTATATTTCTCATAACAAGTTCTACCTCTTTCTTCCCGGCTCCGATTATATTCTTCCCATCGTGAAGGACTAAAAAGTTCGCAACTAGCCACACTTACCCCAACTAAAATTAAAATTAGAATTTTAAAAATGTTTTTCATAAAATACCACTCCTTGTATTATTTTTTATTATTTTGTATCTTCACATTTAATATTATTTCGTATTTTAATAGTAAAAATTAGAAATTATAACGTAAGGGCATCAGACGCCATGCCCTCTTTCGCAATAATAGTTATTTTAACATATTTAACTGACTGCTACTTAGAGATAATGGCGAAATGTTCTACGAACTACCCCGCTTAACGCAAAACTTTCTTATAAAGAAAAAATAAAACTCGCTTCGTAAAAACTACGCTCACTTTCGCAAACAAGAGTTATTTTAACATAAATAAGTTCTATCATTATAAAAATTATGGCGAAAGAAATATATTCATATTTAGTTATTTTTCCTTTAACGAAATTTTGCTTATTTAATATTTTCCCAATTTAAGAACTTAAATATATAATTTTTATAAGTTAATGTAGAATGTCGTTATTTTTTTGGAATGAAAACGACTAAACACATTTATGTGTTTCTTTCGCCAAAAGCTTTATAGCAAAAATATTTTATAGAGTTGTTCTAAACTTTATTTGCGAAAGTGAGCGTTAGCGAGTTTCGTTTTCGTAGTAATCAAGGTTTTATCTAAATAATAAGGTTTAAACTACTTTCCCAAATTTTATTTGGGAATATTTCAAAAAAATGCTTAGACGAGCCAGGGTTAGTGCGTAGCACTTTCGCCATTCTCTTTAATATATTATTATTTAAATATACTAGAATAACTATTATTGCGAAATGAAGGGAAATGGCGATTGATTTCCCTTGCTTATACAAAAAGAGAAAACATATAATTATGAAAAAATATTTATTAACAACAAGTAATTTTTCAAAATTTAAATAAAAATCCCTTATTTGAATACCATAGATTGTATAATATATTGCGACAAACTAATTATTATAGAATTTAAAAATATTTCTCATAATACCTGCTATTTATATAATTATAACAAATAAAATAAAAAAAGTCAATATTTATACGGTAAATTAAATACTATATAAAAATAAAAGTTCTTTTAAACTTTTTTATAAAATGGTATTGACATAACAAAAAATATGTGGTATTATACTATTGAAAATAAGAGAAAATTAATTACTGTAAAAAAGGAGAGATTTATTATGAAATCTAAAATTAAAGTTTTATTATTAACATCAATTATTGCTTCTAGTTGTATTAGCTGTACTTTTGCACAGGCAGGTGGAGTAATTGGAGGTGCAGATGGAAGAGCTGTAGGAATGGTAATGGATAGTGGGGTATCATTAGGAAATAGTATAGGAAGAAGTATAAAAGGTGCAATTTCAAACAGAAATTCAAAAACTCCAAAAGCACCAAAAACTTCTACAACAAACATAAACACTAATACTACCAAAACCGTAAATCTAAAAAATACAAGTACAACTACAAATAAAAACAAAAAATAAAAGTTAGAATGTTGATAATAGTTTGAACAGAATTAGAGCAGCCAGTAAACAGAGAAGTTATATTGGCTGCTTTTTTATTTTGTGATAAATTTAAAAATTATATAATTGTAATTTTGTTAGGAATTGTTATTTCTTTTCATATGTGCTATAATAACAGTTGTTATATAAACAAATTATTTTATAATCAAAGTATTTTGATTGTAACTACTTGATTAGGAGGAGAAAAATGAATAAATTTAAAAATGAAAATTTATTAAAAATGAATACGGAAGAATTTTTGTCTAATATAAAAAAGGTGTTTAACGATGTTTTTTCAGACGGAAATATTGAGAAGATAAATCTAATGAACTATTTATCAGAAAATAAATGGTTAAGTATAAAAAAACGTGGACTCTTATTACCTTTTCTTTCTGAAAAATTTGGAGGAAGAAAGGATAGTCAATTTGAAATTCAGGAAGTTCTTAGAATAGCTGGAAGTTATGGAGTGCCAGTTACTCTTAGAACTGGGATTGAAGGGGCATTAGTATTACAGCCGCTAATTGAATATGGAAATAAGGAGCAGATTGAAAAAGGTTTGGAAATGATATTTAACGGAGAAGGTGGAGGACTAGCTATAACGGAGCCTGAAACTTCTGGATCTGCCATAGCAAAAGAAATGCAGTCTTACTATGAATATGTTGATGAAAATACAATTCATGTTAAAGCTGATAAATATTGGCAAGGAAATTCTCAAAGTGATTTTTTATTAATTGCAGCAAAGGAAAAGAAAGAAGGAAAACTTTCAAAAGTAATTAGCTTAATTTTAGTTCCAAGAAAATATATAACTTATGATGTGTTAAATTCAGAAGGGCTGAAAGCAGTGAGATATGCTGTAAATCATGTAGATGCTCATATTCCTGCAAAATATATAATAAAACTTTCAGAAAGCAAGGCAAATTGTCTTAGAGAATTTCAAAACATCTTTATAAGAAGTAGATTGCAGCTAGTTGGAATGACACATGGAATTATGGAATATATCGTAAAAAATATAAATAAATTTGCTAAAAAAGAAATACCATTTGTTCAAAATGAATTAAATGAAATCGAAAATACTTACGATGTATCAAAAATTATGTATAGTTATACTTGTAACAATGTCTCTCCAGATAAGTCTGTTTCAGATAAATTAATGGAAGCAAATATTATAAAGAGCCTTGCTACTGAATATACTTACAAAGCAGCAAAAATTGCACAGAAACTTCTAGGGGCAAAAGGATTTGAAGCTGGGCATCCGATGAGCAATGTGGCAATTGATTTTAGACCGTTTACTATCTTTGAAGGTCCAAACGACATGCTTTATGCTGAAATTTATGATCAGTTTTCAAAAGCTACGGCTGTGGAGAAGAAGGAAGGAATTAGAGTAGATAAAAATTCGACAATCTATGAAAGATTTATTTCAGATAGACGATTTTCAAGTATTTCTGTTAGCGGTATCCTGAATAAAGCAGATGATTTGACAAACTTTTTAAAAAAACATGCTTTAAATGAAATGAATCAGATAACAAAAGTTTTTGTTGGGAAAATACTGGCAAGATTGTTTCTTTTAATTCAAACAGAATCGGATAATTTGGTAAAATTCTTGATAAGGGATATTAGAAAAGATATTTTAGATTTTGAGTATAATAGTTAAATTAATAAAAAAAGAAGGATAACTAATAAAAGCTATTCTTCTTTTATTTTATTCAGTTATTTAAAAAACTGGGTAAATATTGTAATGATACTGATATTGGCAAAATCAATAAATAATGAACCGACAATTGGAATTACGAAAAATGCCATTTTTGAATAAATATATTTTTCTGTAACTGCTTTCATGTTTGAAATTCCGTTTGGAGTTGCTCCAAGTCCAAATCCACAATGTCCTGAAACCATTACTGCTGCATCGTAATCAGACCCCATTGCTTTAAATGTTATCCAGTTCAGATAGAAATAAATCAATATAACTTGTGCAACTAATAAAATAATTACAGGCAATGCTAAATCAATTAATTCCCATAATCTTAGTGTCATTAGTGCCATTGAAAGAAATAGACTAAGTGCCACATCTTCAAGAATGCTTATTTCTTTTGTCGGAGCATTCATAGCCTTTACATTGTCTGATAAATTTCTAATAATTGCAGCAACAATCATTGGTCCAATGTAAACAGGGAAATGTGCTTCAAAATTTGTAAAACTCATAAGATAATCAATAAAGATTGATAAATATGAACCAATTCCCATTGCAATTAAGATATAGAAAAATGCCATTGAAAATTGTTCACCATCAAGATAAGGCTTTTGTCTTTTTAACACTTCTTCATCAATATCTTCATCTCCATGCTGAATACCGTCTTTTACAAAATGTTCAGGCAATAATTTGTGTTTTTTAATAAGTCTGCTTGCGATAGGTCCTCCCATAGCAGATCCTACAATAAGACCAAAAGTTGCAGAAGCAATGGCAATAGCATTTGCTCCTTTGTATGCAGGACCGAGAGCTTCAATTGTTGGAGCTACAGCGGCGGATGTTCCATGTCCTCCAGTCATTGGAGTAGATCCTGTCATTAGTGCCAGTAATGGCGGAAGTCCTACAAATTTTGAAAGTCCAACTGCAACAGTATTTTGCAAAATACATAATCCAGTTGCAACAAATAGGAAAATAAGTACCTTTTTTCCACCTTTTTTCAATACTTTTAAACTTGCGTTAAATCCTACGCTTGTAAAAAACATAACCATAAAAAATTTTTGCAATGTATCAGTAAACTTTATTTCAGCTATATTTGTCTGTCTTAAAATAAAAACAAGTATTGAAAATAAAAAACCACCAATAACAGGTGCTGGAATACAGTATTTTTCAAAAAATTTGATTTTTTTTCTAAGTTTCATTCCAATTAACAATAAAATAACTGCTAGACCAATTGTCTGAATCATATCCATGTTAATTTTAACCATAAATAATTCACCTCACTATAAATTTTTTTTGTAATGCAACATTATACTATAAATTCAAATAAAGTGCAAATCTAAATCAAAAGTTATTTTTTTAGCTCCAAAATTATAAAAAAAAATAACAATAATTTAAAAATAGAATTGCAAAAATTTGGAAAAAGAAATAAAATATGGTAAAATATAGTAAATTTGAGAGATTTTCTCTAATTTTTAATTTACTTAATTTTTAAAAGTTTGAGATTAAAGAAGTTTGGAAATAGATAATATAATAAAAAAAACGCAAATAGATAATAAAAATTTGATGATATGAAAGGTGGCTTGAAATATGGATTTTACTAAAGTTAGAGAAGATGAGGAAAAATCAATTTTGGAGAAAAAAGAAATTGTTGAAAAAGATTTTTGGCGACAAAAATATCATATTCAAGGAATTGTGGGATTAATTAACGATCCAAATGGATTTTCACAGTTTAATGGAAAATATCATATGTTTTATCAATGGAATCCATTGGGAACTAATCATAAAAATAAAACTTGGGCTCATAGTGTAAGTGATGATTTATTACATTGGGAAAGGCTGAAAACGGCTTTGCGTCCTGATACCTGGTATTCTAAGGATGGAGTTTATTCTGGAAGTGCTATTGTGGATGACGACAAACTTTATTTATTTTATACAGGAAATGTGAAGGATCCTGAAGGAAATAGGGAATCTTACCAATGCCTAGCAGTTTCAAGCGACGGAGAAAATTTTGAGAGATGGGAGCCAAGCATTGTAAATCAGCCAGATGGATATACACGGCACATAAGAGATCCAAAAATCTGGAAAAAAGATGGTAAATTTTATGCTGTAATTGGTATTCAAAGTGAAAATTTGGAAGGGAAGGCAGTTCTTTACAGTTCAGAAAATATAAAAGACTGGAAATTTGAAGGGGAAATCGCAGGAGCAAATCACGGAAAAATTAAAGACTTTGGATTTATGTGGGAATGTCCTGATTACTTTCAGTTAAAAGATGAAAAAACTGGAGAAATAAAGGATTTATTGGTTTTTTCACCACAAGGGTTGGAGCCAGAAGGAGATTTATACAATAACAAATATCAGACAGGATATTTATTTGGAAAATTAGATTACGAAAAACCTGTATTTGAAATTTTATCAGACTTTGTGGAAATTGACAGAGGAAATGACTTTTATGCACCACAGTCAATGGAAGATGATAAAGGAAGAAGGCTTATTGTAGGCTGGATGGGAATTCCAGAAGAAGAAGATTTTCCAACTGTAAAAAGTGAATGGCTTCACTGCCTAACTTTACCAAGAGAACTTAAAGTAATAGATGGAAAACTTTATCAAGTGCCTATAGAGGAAATGGAAAGTATCCGTGGAGAAAAAATTGAATTTAGTGGAAAAGTAGCTGGAGAAGTTAAAATTGGAACAGGAGCAACTTATGAATTAAAAGCTAAATTTAGTGATTTTAATACTGATTTTGGATTGAAATTACGAACTGGTAAAAGTAGTGAAACAGTTTTAAAATTTGATTACAACGATAAAAAATTTGTATTAGATAGAACAAAAGGTGAACAACCTGATAAAAGATTAAGAAAAGTCTATTTAGGAGATATTTTAGAATTGGAACTTACTGTGTTTGTAGATAATTCTTCTGTAGAAGTGTTTATTAATGGTGGTGCAGAAGTATTTTCTTCACGAATATTCCCAGAAAAAGATGCAGATGGAATAAGTGTATTTGCAGATAAGGATGTAAATGTGGAAATAGAAAAATGGGAATGGAAATAAAGTTTTTTTTAATAAGAGAGGAAAAAATTGATAAAGAAAAAGAATATAAAATTAGACATAGTAAATTTACTGGATGAAATTCAGAATGGAAAATACAGTAATATCCAGTTAAATTACTATTTTTCTAAAAATAATTATACAAAAAAAGAAAAAATGTTTATTACAAATGTAGTAAATATTGTGATAAAAAATTTGATTTATATTGATTATCTGATTGGGAAAAGTGTTAGGAATGTGAAAAAACGAAAAATAAAGCAGCTTTTGAGAATTTCGGTTGCTCAATTGTTTTTCATGGAATCGGATAATGCGGGAGTTATTTTTGAGGCTGGAGAGATTGCAAAAATTTTGAATGCACATCAAGCTGGATTTGTGAATGCGGCTTTACAGACAATTTTGAAAAATAAAGAAAAATTTGATGAGGAAATTCCGAAAGATAATAGGGAAAGTATTGTTTTGTCATATCCGCAATGGTTTGTGAATAAGATGAAAATTGATTATCCTTATGATTATTTGGAAATGCTTAAATCTTATAAAAAAAGAAGTTATTTGTCAGTTAGATTTGATAAGAATAAAATTACGAGTGAGAAATTTGAGGAATTGTTGAAAAATATTATGACAGAAGCCTTATTTTCTGTTGGTGAAGTTTATTATTTATCAAATGCGAATATTTTTGATACGGAAATTTATAAGAATGGGGATGTTGTGATTCAGGATGCATCGTCTTATCTGGCCGTGAGAAATTTAGGCGTGAAAGATGGAGAAACTGTGCTTGATGCCTGTTCTGCTCCTGGTGGAAAATCCCTTGCAATTTTACAGCTCTTTAATCCGAAAAACCTTATTTCTACTGATATTCACGAGCATAAAGTGAAATTATTGAATGAACTTAAAAATAAATATGGTTACAGCAATTTTGAAGTGAAATTAAATGATGCTACACAAATTGAGAATTTAGACACAATGTTTGACAAGATACTTTTAGATATGCCTTGCAGTGGGCTTGGAGTTCTTCGGAAAAAGCCTGAAAAAATATATGAGCTGACTGCAAATGATATAAAAAATTTAAAGAAACTTCAGAAAAAAATATTTGAAAGTGCATATAAATCTTTGAAAAATGGCGGGGAAATAGTTTATAGCACTTGTACATTTTCTAAAAATGAGAACACTAATAATATTCATTATTTTCTCGAAAAATACAAGGATTTGGAAATTTTGGAAGTAGAGATTCCTGAAAATATTGAAAATATAAGAGATGAATTTGGGGGAGTTTATATTTCGTATAAAAATAAATACATGGATGGGTTTTATATTGCAAAATTAAGAAAAAAATAAAAGAGTTTCGAGTATAAAAAACGAAGAATAAAAATGGAACTAGATATTTTAGAGAAAGTTTATAAAACAAAAATAAATTTGGAAATGAATTATTCTATAAAAGTACAGAAAAAATGATTGAAAGGACATATTTGGGATGCAATTTAATTTGGATGATGATGTAAAATTCATATTGGAACAACTGAATAGAAATGGAAAAGGATTTCTTGTTGGTGGAGCAGTTAGAGATAAAATTCTAAATAAAGATCCTGGCGATTATGATTTTGCAACTGATATAGAATATTCAGAATTGAAAAGAATCTTTGCTGGTTATAACCCAAAAGAAATGGGAGCTCATTTTGGAATTCTTATGATAAATGTTAATGGAAAAAGCTATGAAATAGCAAAATTCCGTAAAGAAACAGGAGTTTACAACAGCAGATACCCAAAAGAAATTAAGTTTGTAAAAACAATTGAAGAAGATTTGGCAAGAAGGGATTTTACGATAAATTCTATTGCTTACAGCGAACAGACTGGAATAGTTGATTTGTATGGGGGAAGGCAGGATATTAGACGGAAAGTGATAAGATTTGTAGGGAAGCCAAAGCTGAGAATAGAAGAAGATGCTCTTAGAATTTTAAGAGCTTTTAGATTTATTTCAAAATTAGGATTTAATTTGGATAAAAAAACAGCTGAAGCCATTTACAAAAAAAGAAAATTTTTGACTAAAATATCTAAAGAAAGAATTTTTGACGAGTTAAGTAAAATTCTTATGGGAAAATTTGCTAAAAAGGCTTTTATAGAAATGAAAAAATTACGGGTTTTAGAAATGATAATTCCCGAATTTTATTATGCTTACAATTTTGATCAGAATAATCCCAATCATCCAGACGACTTGTTTAATCATATTATAAAAGTTATTCATCTTTGTGATTATGATTTGGTAACTAGATTTGCGGCACTTTTTCACGATTTGGGGAAAATAAATGTAAAAATTATTGATGCAAAAGGTATTTTTTATTTTTATGGACATGAAAAGGAAAGTGCATTAATCGCAGAAGAGGAATTAAAACAGCTCAAGGCGTCCAATGATTTTATAAATTCAGTAAAAAAAATTGTAAAAAATCATATGTTAATTTATCAAGATGTTTCAGATAAGACGTTGAAAAAGTTGATTATTGAAATGGAAGAAAAAAATCTAAAAAGACTTTTTAATTTATTTTCTGCAGACTTAAATTCCAAAGGGCTTAGGACAAAAAAAGAAAATGAAGAGATTTTACAAAATTTTCGGGAAAAAATTGAAAATATAAAGAAACAGGGTAAAATACCACAGTTTAATGATTTAGATATAACAGGGATTGATTTGATAAATCTTAAATTTAGTAACCGTGAGATTGGAGAAGTAAAAAATAGATTGTATGAGCTTGTGCTTGGCGATGAAATTGAGAACGAGAAAGAAGCATTATTAAAATATGTTGTCAAGCATTACAAATTGAATGATAACTTTGATTATGAAAATTCGTGCGGCGCAATTGTTTTTAATGAAAATACCGAAAAAATTTTGCTTGTGAAAATGCACAATGGTAACTGGGGCTTTCCAAAAGGACATATCGAAAAGGATGAAACTAAGGAAGAAACAGCAATTCGTGAAGTTCTTGAAGAAACAAATGTAAGAATAAAAATAATTCCTAATTTTGAAAGAGAAATAAAATATATTCCAAATGAGAAAACTATTAAGAAAGTTACGATTTTTATGGGAATTACGCAAGATGAAGAGGTTACCATTGATACTTTTGAAATTGAGGATTTTAAATGGTGTACTTATGAGGAAGCATTAAAGCTGGTTACTTATAAGCTTCAGAAGGATGTGCTGGAAAACGCAAGAAAAGTATTTATAAAGTCGAAGACAGGTTAGAGCTTTAATAAAAATAAATGTAAGAGGAAAATAAAGTAAAAAATGAAAACAGAAAAAATTTTAGGTTATGAAGTTCACAGAAAAAAAGTAAAAAATATAAATTTACGGATAAAGCCCAATATGGAAATCTATATTTCTGTACCAATGAATTTACATCGTGATTACATCGAAAATTTTATCCGTTCTAAAGAAGGCTGGATAAAAAGTGTTTTGAAAAAAGTTGAAGATGTGAAGGAAAAACAGAAGGGATTTGAGTACAAAACTGGCGAAATTCATAAATTTTTGGGAAAAGAATACAATTTAACTGTGAAAACTGGGAGTTTTAATGGCGTGAATTTAGTAAATAATGAAAAAAATCCGAATATAATTTTAACAGTTAATGAAAACATTTTGGAAAATACTGACGAAAAGAAAAAAATTATGGAAAAATGGTATTTTGAAAATGCAAAAAAGTTATTTCCGCAATTTATGGAAAAATGGCTGAAAATATTGGATGAGCATGTGGAAAAAGTCGCAATAAAGCCTATGAAGACTAGATGGGGCTCGTGCAATTATGTAAAAAAATATATAAATCTTAATACGGAGCTTATAAAAAGAACTCCTTTTGAGATAGAATATGTGGTTTTACATGAATTGACACATTTAAAGTATCCAAATCATGGAAAAGGTTTTTACAATTATGTCGAACGATATATGCCAAATTATAAGATTGCTGAAAAAATGCTAAATGCTAAACATTATTATTAAATTTCAAATAAAAATAATATTAAAGATATTTTTTAAATAAAATAGGAACTACCAGTTAATAGCAGTTCCTTTATTTTTTATTAATTCAATTAATTAATATCATCAATGTCGTAATCAACTAAAATTTCAATTTCTCCATTTTCATGGACAAAAAGCCCAGTAACAGCCTCATGGGGTAAATCGTTGTGCATTTTCTCAGCAGCTTGCCGAATATAACCTTTTTGTGTTTCATCATCAGTAGGACAACCAGCACAGTCGCTATGCCCTGCCACAAAAATATGATCAGATTTATGTTTATTAACCGAAATTAAAACCACCTTATCTTCTATGCTCTTTAAATAATCCTCATCATTAACTATTTTATTTACAGCACCCGCATCAGTAATAGTATCCACAAAAGTGTATCTGTAATTACCTCTAATGTATTCATTTAAAATATGAATAAATCTTCCATCCATACAGCATACTAAAGTACAAAACATAATTTCCTCCCTCGTTCAAACAACTACATATTTTTAATAGTTACAAGTTTGAAGTTATTTGAAATATATCTTAAAGATGTTGAAATTATAGCATATTTATTGGTAAAAATCAAAAATTTTAACTTAATAAATTTTCTAGAAAATATTCAATCACATATTCTGCACATTTTATTCCATCAACTGCCGCTGACATAATTCCGCCAGCATACCCTGCACCTTCCCCACATGGCATAAGTCCTTCGATATTTGAGAAAAATCTTTCATTTCTAGGAATTTTCACTGGAGATGAACTACGGCTTTCGACACCTGACAGAATTGCGTCATAATTAGCAAAACCCTTTATTTTTTTATCCATTAAGGTAATTCCTTCTTTTATGGAATCGTTTATGAATTGTGGAAAAATTTCATTTAAGTTTGCAAATTTGTAGCCTGCTAGGTAGCTTGGCTTTACTTTTCCTAATTTTGTTGAGATTTTATTATTTACAAAATCGCCAAATAGCTGAATAGGGGCTTTGTAATCTTTTCCACCAAGCTCAAATGCTTTTTCTTCCAATTTTCTTTGAAATTCAACTCCAGCCAGAACACTTTCTCCTGGAAAATCTTCGGGAAATACATTTACCAAAATTGCTGAATTTGCATTTTCCAAATCTCTTTGTGAATAACTCATTCCATTTACGACAAGTCTGCCTTCTTCACTTGAAGATGGGACAACGACACCTCCAGGACACATACAGAAAGTATAAACTCCACGTCCATTGCTTGTCTTTACATTTAATTTGTATTCTGCGGCTGGCAATTTATCAGCAAATTTTCCATATTGCGAGTAATTTATCATACTTTGAAGATGCTCAATTCGGACTCCTACCGAAAAAGTTTTCCGTTCCATTGCAACATTTTCTTCGTTCAGCATAAAGAAAGTATCCCTTGCACTATGTCCAATTGCCAAAACTACAATATTTGTTGGAATTTCATAAATTTTATTTTCATCAGAATTTTCCACATTTTTAACTAAAATGCTTTTTATTTTGTTATTTTCAAAATTAGATTTTTCATAATTTATTTTTACAAGTTTTGTGCTAAAACGGTACTCTCCTCCAAGGCTTTCGATTTTATGCCTGATTTTACGCATTATTTCAATTAATTTATCGGTTCCAATGTGGGGCTTTGACATATAGTTGATTTTGGGATCAGCACCAGCGAGAATTAATTCATCATAAACCTTCTGAATCCGAAAATTATTTGTATTCGTGTTTAGTTTCCCATCTGAAAATGTTCCAGCTCCTCCTTCTCCAAACTGTACATTTGAATATTTATCAAGTTTTCCAGTTTTGAAAAAATTATATACATCTTTTTCACGCTCATCTACATTTTTTCCCTGCTCAATGATAATTGGCTTTAATCCAGCTTCGGCAA
The DNA here is from genome assembly GCF_900104625.1 of Leptotrichia massiliensis. Lineage (NCBI taxonomy): Bacteria > Fusobacteriati > Fusobacteriota > Fusobacteriia > Fusobacteriales > Leptotrichiaceae > Leptotrichia > Leptotrichia massiliensis. Next base: position 1,227,641 of record NZ_FNVZ01000005.1, on the reverse strand, counting down.
GCACAAGTCCAGCAAAAATTCCAGCAGGACCGCTACCCACAACAACTGGACGCTTCACATTTTCATTTTCTGTAAAGTTCTCAATTTTTTCCATAGAATAAGGCTTTTTCTCAATTTTACGCACATTTTTCACATTTTCAAATCTTTTCTTTTCTATTTCCTCATCAAAATTAAAAGAAATATCGACTGCATAAACAAATACAACATTATCTTTTTTTCTGGCATCAATCGCCTGTCCTGCTATTTCAAATGATTTTACTTCATTCTCATTGATTTTGTAAAGTTTGTAAACTGTTTTTTTTAAATCATTTTCGTTGTGTTTTACAGGCATTTTTATATTATTTATTCTAATCATTTTTCTCCTTAATTAGTTTAGTTGTTTTTAAAAGTTTTTAGCATTATTTTTCATTTTAAATAGTAAATTTGCTATAAATCTATTTTAGCAAGGGAGTTAAAAGTAAATAATTTATAAAATTTATTATTAATATATTTAATTTAGCAACATTTAGTATTTTTTTTAAAGATTTTTTCCTAAAAAATATCCAGAAGTCCAGGCCCATTGTAAGTTAAATCCGCCGCATTCGCCGTAAACATCCAGTATTTCTCCAGCAAAATACAGATTTTTAACTTTTTTTGATTCCAGATTTTCCAGATTTATTTCACTTAGAGGAATACCGCCAGCCGTAACTTGAGCCGCTTTAAAGCCGTTTGTATCAATAATTTTTATTCTATATTTTTTTAAAGTTGTACAAATTTTACGAATCTCGTTATCTGTAAGTTTATTTATACTTTTTGATAACTTTTCTATTCCTGCCGATTTTGTTAAAAATTGTCCCAGTTTTTTATTGACAACTCCATTAAAAAATTGTTCCATTGTAAAATCCTTTAATATTGTCCGACGTTTTTTCAAAATTTCAAAAATTTCATTATAAGTAAATTTTGGCATAAAGTCAATTTCAAATTCCACGTTTCTGTAAATTGGGAAAACATACGAAATGTTAAAAACTACATTTCCAGAAATGCCAAAATCAGTAAACAGCAGTTCACCATCATAAGTACAAATTTTTTCTTTTTCACCGTTTCCATTTTCTCCAAAAGCTGTAACTTCCACATCCGACTTAATTCCTTTTAAACCTTTAATTTTTTCTTTTTCTGCCTTTAGCTGTACAATAACAGGCGTTAATTCTGTAACAGTATGCCCAAAGGTTTTTGCCAGCTCATAGCCGCTCCCGTTTGAACCAAGTTCAGGATAAGACTTTCCACCAGTTGCAATAACTACTTTTTTGGTAATTATTTGTTTTTTATCTTCAGAAATTATCTTAAAATCAAACATTTCCTTTTCAATTTTTGTGACATAAAAATCTGTAATTATCTCTATTCCAAGACTTTGTGCATAAAATCTAAGTCCATCTACAATTGATGCAGCCTGTCCGCTAAGTGGATAAACTTTCCCTCGATTTTCCTCATTACAAATAATCCCGACTTCATCTTCAAAAAATCTCATTGCATCTTGTGAAGTAAAGCTTTCCAAAATTTTCTCAATAGGCTGCTTCATTTTCTCAATTCCAAAATAATTTCTATTGGAAGCATTTACATTTGTCAAGTTGCATCGTCCATTTCCAGTTGTAAGCACTTTTTTTAGAACTCTGTCCTTTCTTTCCAGAATGACAACATCCCTTCCGTTTTTCTTTGCAGTGATCGCTGTCAGAAAACCTGAAGCGCCACCTCCAATTATCGCTATTTCTCTTTTCATCTTATAATTCCATTCTCCTAAATATTTATGATAAATTTTTTAAATTTTATTAATTTTTTGTTTAAATGCTAATTTATAAAATAAAAACGAGCCGTGTGCTCGTTTTTTTGTATGAAAGAAGTCTAAATGTAGAGATGGGGCGTCTCTATTAGACATTTATTTATATCATATATATGTATATTTGTCAATATTCTAAAAAAATTCAAATATTTTATGATTTTGATTAATATTTTTTTATTTTAATTTTTATTTTAATAAAATTTTTTGTGATTTTAGTTTTAATAAAACAATTTTATTATATTTAAAAAAGAAGAAATATAAAAATTTATAGAAAAATATTTATAAACAATAATCTGTCTCATAAACTTAAATAAATAAAAACTATAAGTCAGAGTAAAAAATTTGATTTTTGAAAAAAAATAAAGTACAATTTAAGTAGGAAAATAAGGAAAAATACGATTATGGGGGTATAAAATGAAACATAAAAAAGAAAAAATTGTAAAGACGAATGCATTAAGACAACTAGATAAACAGAAGATTCCATATATTATTCATACTTATGAGTGGAGCGAGGATAAAAGCGGAGGGCTTGGTGTTGCGGAAAAATTGCCTGAATTGGCGGATAGGGTTTTTAAGACTATTGTGTTAAAGGGAAAAAGTAAGAATTTGTACGTTTGTGTGATTCATGGAGAGGCTCATCTTGATTTAAAGAAGGTAGCAAAGGCTTGTGGGGAGAAAAATATTGATTTATTGCCACTTTCAGAACTGGAGAAGGAAACAGGATATATTCGTGGAGGCTGTTCTCCTGTGGGAATGAAGAAACTGTTCAGTACTTTTTTTGACAAGGAAGTTGAAAAATTTCACAAAATAATGGTTTCAGCTGGAAGAAGAGGATTACAGATGGAAGTGGAAACAAAAAAGTTGATTGAAGTAGTGAAAGGGAATATTGTGGATTTGACAATGGAAGAAATTTAGATTGTGAAGGGATGATGGTTTTTATGAAAGAGAAAATTAAAATTGGAAAAGAAGAAATCGAAAAAATGAGGGAAAATAGTAGAGATGTTATGAAACTTACTCTTGAACTTAATACAAAATATAATTCGGCACAGGAGATTGTGGAGCTTATGTCGAAAATTACAGGTAAAGAAGTTGATAAAAGTTTTGCTCTTTTTCCGCCGTTTAATACAGATTATGGAAAAAATATTACTTTTGGTAAAAATGTATTTATAAATGCCGGATGCAAGTTTCAGGATCAAGGGGGAATTACAATAGGAGATAATGTTTTAATAGGGCATAATGTAGTTCTGGCTACATTGGATCATAATACTTGTGTGAGTAAAAGGGCTGAACTGTTTGCAGCGCCAATTATTATTGAAGATAATGTATGGATTGGAGCAAATGTTACAGTTACATCTGGTGTTACCATTGGGAAAGGCTCTATTGTAGCAGCTGGGGCGGTTGTTACGAAAGATGTTCCAGAATACAGTATTGCAGGAGGGATTCCTGCTAAAGTGATAAGAGAGTTGACAGAAGAAGAGAGAAAGTAAACGATGAAGGAGGAAAAGATACGATGTTTAAACGTTAATTTATTTTTCTGCTTCATTCCTTTAGTATGCATTTTGGTTATAGTGAACTTGCAAAATTGATATTGTACTTTAGGAAAATTTTTTTGTAAAATATGTTCAAGAAGATTGATAGTGTAACTATAATTTAGAAAACGGATATATAAAATTAGGAGGAAATATTATGAAATACGTAACTTTAAACAATGGAGTAAAAATGCCGATATTAGGATTCGGAGTATTTCAAATTGATGATATGAAAGAATGTGAGGAAGCAGTTTACAATGCGTTAAAAGCAGGATATAGATTAATTGATACAGCTGCAGCTTATAAAAATGAAGAAGCGGTAGGAAGAGCGATAAAAAGAAGTGGAATACCGAGAGAAGAAATTTTTGTTACAACAAAATTATGGGTAAGTGATGTAAATTATGAAAAGGCAAAATTGGCATTTGAAACTTCTTTAAAAAAATTGGATTTGGAATATATTGATTTATATCTGATACATCAGCCATTTAATGATGTATATGGAGCTTGGAGAGCGATGACAGAGCTGTATAAGGAAGGGAAAATAAAAGCAATTGGTGTAAGTAACTTCTATCCTGACAGACTGGTTGATTTTATTATGAATAATGAAGTAGTGCCAGCTGTAAATCAAGTGGAAACACATCCTTTCAATCAGCAGGTTAAAGCAAATGAAATAATGAAGGAATATGGGGTTCAAATAGAATCATGGGGACCTTTTGCAGAAGGAAAAAATGGAATATTTGCAAATGAAATTTTGTCTGAAATTGGTAAAAAATACAACAAATCTGTGGCTCAGGTAATTTTAAGATGGCTAATTCAGAGAAATATAGTTGCAATACCTAAATCAACAAGAAAAGACAGAATTGAAGAAAATTTTAATGTATTTGACTTTGAATTGAACAGCGAGGATATGGGAAAAATATCTGAACTTGATAAAAAGGAAAGTTTATTTTTAAACCATGATGATGTAGAAATAGTAAAATGGCTTAATGGAAGGAAATAATAAAAATACGAGGGAGATTTCTTCCCTCTTATTTTTTAAGAATTTTCACTAAAATTATCAAAAATTTTTTCAATTTCATTTTTTATACTTTTCTTACAGACACAGTAGAAAGTCATTTTTGCTTCCTTGTCAGCAATTGGGATTGAAATATTATTTTTGAAATTGTCTTCACGTTCAAGTGTGAAATTTGAACGGAAATGCAGTAAATTTTGCATTTCAGCTAATTCCTGATAAATAATCCTGTCACTTTGAATAAGGAAGTTCATATTAGGCATTTTTTCTAAAACTACATCCTTCCATATTCCGATTGGATTGAATAAGAGCATTCTGTCATCTGTAATATCTGAAAAATGTATTTCCTTTTTTTTAGCCAGCGGATGCTGCAAAGGAACTGATAAAAATAATTGTTCAGTTTTGTATTTTATGCAGAAAAATTCAGAATTATCAATAGGTTCAGAAAGAATAATCATCTGATAACTTCCATTTTTAAGTTTTTCAAATAACTGAAGATTATTTTCTATTTTATGAAGAATATATTTTTCAGGATAAAATCTTCCAAATAATGAAATCATATCCCACAATGGAGCTGGAGCACATGAACCAATTGAAAAATTATTTAGAACCTGATTATTTTTATTAACTTTTTCTTCCATTTCATCTACAAGATTCAATATTTTTTCTGCGTACTGGATAACAGTTTTTCCATTTTCATTTAATTCCATCTTATTTTTTTTCCTGTCAAAAAGTTCAACCCCTAAAGTTTTTTCCAGCTTTTGTATCGAACGGGAAAGGGCAGGCTGTGAAATATACAATTTTTCAGCGGCTTTTGATAATGTTCCATATGTTGCAAACGCGATAAGCTGTTTAAGTTGTTCCAATTCTATCATATAAATCACCTCATATAATTTTTATTTCTAGTATGCATTTTAATTATAGCACATTTTCTAAACGGTATTGTACTTCTATCTTAAATTTTAGTATTATAACTATATATAAAGATAAGGAAATAAAAATAAGAAAATGAAGGAGATTATATATGAAAAACTAAAAATTAAATTCCTTACTGATTTATGATATGATTACATTATTATAAAATTATTAGAAAGTGTTTTTATGAGATGAAATGTCCTATCTGATTGGATATATGGAAATATCTTCTTTTTACCGGGCATTTAAAAGTGAACAAGGGAAAAAGTATTGCAGTATCATAAAGAGAAAGAATAAATATGAAAATGTGTCATAAATTTGGCGTATTTTTTTTTCGTTGCAAAAATGTGAATATTTTCTAGAAGAAGAACTTTTAACATTAGAATTTTAAAAAAAGAATATTAGAAATAACTTTACATAACTATACTAATATGGTATTCTATAAAAGAAAATAATAGAAATACACATCATGGGAAAATACTGTTCGTCTTATTACTAATTAAAAAATTTTTTATTAAAAGAAGGAGCTGAGTGTCGTGAAAAAAGTGACAAAAAAAGCATTTGGGATTTTAGCATTAGTTGTATTATCAGTGCCTGCTCAAGCAGGGTGGTTATCCAATCTAGGACAGAGAATAGTAAATGGTGCAGCGAATACTGTACAGACTAACATTTCTGGAAAGGTCAACAAAGCAGTAAATGATGTTATGGATGGGAAAGTTGGAAATCAGCCTAGTGAAAAAAAGACAAATCAGAAATCGAAAGAAACATCTACTGTACAAACACAAGATTCAAAAGTTTCTGCTAAAACTGCTGAAGAAGCTGTTGAAGGTAAAATAACGTCGACTACTAAGAGGGGAAGAGCTATACCGTATACTAATAATTATGAAGACATAGATCTTGGTATAACAAAATTTAGAGGAGAACCAATTTTTGGTCAAAGTTTAAAAATTGGACAAACCAAATCATCTATAGATCAATTTTTAGATCCTGGATATTATTTGATTTCTATCAGTGCAAGTTCTTATAGTGATCATATCAGTGCTATATATGAACATGAAGAAAAGGGAATTCAGTTTGGATTTGGTATTATTACAAGAAAAAGAATATATGATACTGGTAATTATAAAATTGTTGGTGGTCAGAATGGACTTTTATACATTGTAGAAGTTTTGCCAAATACACAAGGACATTTAGAAGTTAATTTGGTAAATAGTCAAAGATTAATGGGATCTGGAAATTTATCAATTTATAAAATCCCAGGGCCTACATTAAAGTAAGACAAAAAGGGCTGTCTCAAAATGATTAAAATTTTGAGTTCAGCTTCTTTTTTTTATAAAAAGAATAAAAATATTGTAGTCATACCACCCATTTACTTTCTGACAAGGGGTCTTGACTCCTTGCTAAACAGAATTATAAAAACTCCCTTGTTTTAATGGGAATAGTATAAAAAGTAGAAAAAATTGTGCAACTTTTAAAAACCTCAAACTCTTGATACTGTTAGAGTTCGAGGTTTTAACTGTCAAATTTGAGAATATATCATATACATTTTTCTTTGTTAAATTATATTTTATTTTTGTTACATTAAACACAAAAAAAACATACATATATTTCATATGTATGTATAATTCCACCTTTTTGGGGTCAGTACTGGTATGTTATTAGATTGACTAATAAAATTTATGAGTTTTTGGATCAATATAAGTTGCCTGTTTAGTTGGTGTATTTAAGAATTGTGAAGCACCTATATGTGTTGTTTCCATTATAGCGAATAAACTATTGCTTTGCTGTTCCATATATGCAGTTGATACAATAAATCGCACAATTGCCTTTTTAACAGGTTTACCATTAGAGTATTTCGTTTTTACTTTAAACTTTATGCTATCCCAATATCTAGGATAGTAAACTGTTCCATTATCATAAACATAAAAATGCCATGCTCCAGCATAAATATCCTTCTTATTGTTTATAAACTCTACGGCATCACTTGAATAATATGGTATCAGAGCGGCATACGACATTGACCCTAAATATTGAATTATAGCTATGTACTCTTTACCAGGTTCAACTTCGACTTCAACAGGATATACTTTTAAATCACGAGTGTTTCCAGGCTTTAACGAACCTGTTCCGTCAGGTCCCAACTCTACTGGCATATTAACTGTTAATGGCATAGAAACATCTTTTCCGATTATTTCATAAACAAATTTTTTCTCTGCACGAACACAATTAAAGAAAAGTTCCTTCTCCTTTTCACTTCTCCATACATTATTTGGAAGAAGTGCATGGCTAATAGGCCTATAATTTTTTTGAAACTTTGCATTTGATACTGAACATTCTTCAGCTCCTGCAAAAACTGCAGTATTAATACAGGTTAACAAAAATATTATTTCTAAAAAAATCCTTCTCATAGATTTCATGACAGCACACTCCTTTATTTAATTTTAAAATTTCTAAGTTACTGATAAAACGACTTGTATTTTTTTACGATATGTACCTCTATCACTTTTACTTATATAATACCATATTAGTGTGTCCATGTAAAGCATTTCTGAATTAATTTTATGTTGTGAGATAATACATATGTGACAAGAATATACAAAAAAAGAAAGGTTTCTGATATAATGTAAGCCAACCAAAACCACATTAAGGAGAAACCTTTCATATGAGTAGTATATCAGAAATATACCGTGTTCGTCAACGGGCAATTGAGTATGCAATAAAACATAATAATAATTCAAAGGCAGCAGTGAATTATAAGACATCACGTCAGCAGATAAAACGTTGGAGAGACAGATATGACGGCACAATCCAATCTCTTCTGCCAAAAAGCAGAAGACCTAAAAGCCACCCAAACTAGCACACGCAAGAAGAAATAGAACTGGTTATAAAAAAATACAGGAAATTTGGCTATGAAGGGCTGGCAGAAGTTTATGTCAAAGCAAGAAAGGAAGGCTACAGCCGTACATACGATTCAATGTGCAAGATAATAAGGAAAATAAAGGGCAATGCCAAAGAAAAGCCTAAAAAGCTACATAAAAGAAAAAAGAAGGTTGAACAGGCGAAGTACCCTGGGGAAAGAGTACAGATAGACATATTAAATGGGGAATAGTATAAAAAATAATTTACATAATATAAGGGAGTATGATATAATGTATGTGAGATAAAGAATTTGAAATTTCATTTATAAAAATATTTAGGAGGAAAAATGGAAAAAAAACTAACAAAATCAGCATCTGACAAAAAAATAATGGGTGTATGTGGTGGACTTGCAAAATACATGGATAAAGATTCTAACTTAATAAGAATAATAGCAGTTGTATTAGCAGTTATTACAGGCGGATCACTAGCAATCGCATATTTAATAGCAGGATTTGTTTTACCTGAAGGAGAATAATTCTTAAATAAAAATAAACATCAAAAGTCTATTTTAAAAAACATTAAGTTGTTATAGAAAATAGACTTTTTTTTATTTTATCCATCAAATTTAATAAGTTTTTTGTATAATTGGATAACTTTTTTCGATGTTTTTCAGTTTTGTAGTTTAACTGCTAGTTTTTTAGTTAATTAAAATATGTATCAGCTAATACTGAAAATTAAAATAACAAAAAATAATACATGGACTGGATTTTATTAATTCTTTTTAGTATAATTATTATTATGGATTCAAATGCAAGGAGAAGTAGTAAGATGAAAAAAGACAGATTAGTAGGCTTTTTTGATGGAGTTATAGCGATTATAATAACAGTTTTGGTATTGGAGCTGCCTAAAATAAAAGGTACGACATTAGCAGCTGTTTGGGAAAATAGAGTGAATTATTTTGCATATATAACGACATTTACACTGTTTGTAATATTTTGGGATACTCATCATATGATATTTGACAAGGTTGAGAAAATAAATTCTAAAATAGTTAAAATACAGATGCTTCTATTGTTTTTAAATACTTTGTTTCCATATATAACATTGTGGGTTTCTGAAAATCCTTACAGTTATTTGGTGGAATGTGTGTATATATTTTTTCTATTAGGAGAAAATACTATTTATTCATGGCTTTGCAATGAACTTGTAAAGGCAGATCCTGAGAATATAAAGCTAAAGAAAACAGTAATAAGCCTTAAAAGACACAAAATAACAACGATTTTACAAATTTCTTCTTTTGTACTAGGTTTATTTAATCCAATGCTTATGCTAATAATAGGATTTATTTCATTGTCAATATGGTATATTCCAATGCCTAAACTGAAAAAAAGAAATTTTAAAAAACATTAAAAAATGATAGAAATATTTTAGATAAAATAAATAAAGGAGAAAAAAATGAACTACAAACTTGTATTAATAGACTTGGATGATACACTTTTTGATTATCCAAAAACTGAAAAAACAGCGTTTAGGAACACTTTTGAAGAATTAGGATTTTTTGTGGAAAGTGACTTGGAGTATGCTAAGAAAGAAGAAATTTATGAGAAGCTAAAAGATAGATACAAAGATGTGAATTTGCAGTTGTGGAAGGATTTGGAAAAAGGGGCTGTGGATAAGGATAGATTAAAGGTTGTGAGATTTGAAAAAATAATTGAGGAGTTTGATTTGAAATACGATCCGTATGAAATGAGCGAACTTTATCTGAAAAAACTAGGAGAAGGGATTTTTCCATTTGAAGCAACTGAAAAACTGTGTGAATACTTACATTCAAAATACAAAGTTGGAATTGTAACTAATGGAATAAAGGAAGTCCAGTATTCACGAATAGAAAATTCAGAAATTGCCAAAGACATTGATAAAATTATCATTTCTGATGAAGTTGGTGTAAATAAACCTGATAAACGAATATTTGAATATGCAATGAATTATTTTGAAATAAGGGATAAATCTCAAGTTATAATGATAGGTGATTCATTAGGAGCAGATATAAAAGGCGGACAAAACGCTGGAATTGACACTTGCTGGGTAAATTTACGAAATAATGTGAATGATACTGGGATTATTCCGAAGTATGAAGTAAATAAACTTGAAAAATTATTTGAAATATTATAATTTACTCAAAACTTTAGTGAATTTATAAGAGAAATAAAATTTTCTTATAGTAAAATGACTAGAGAGTCAATTATTTAAAAAAATAAATAAAAAAGTAATTATTAAACCAAACAGCCTAATACAAAATTAAAAAGTGAACTGTATTAATGATTATAGATAAATTTTTATAAATTAAGTTTAATAAAAAATTAATAAAAGAGGAGGATGACATAAATGACTGAAAAAAGAAAAAGTTTTTTGTTTTTAATTATTTTTCTTTTGGTAAATAGTTTTGGGATTTCTGAAAGCCTAAAAGATGAAAATTATTTTGTGCTAAAAAAAGATGAACAAAATTTGATGGAAAGTAAAAAAGACAGCGAAAAAGAAGTTTTGGAAAATGAAGTTAAAATAGAATTGGACAGGAATATTTTAAATAAAGAAAAAAAATTAGAAAATAAAAAAGATATAGCTTTTCAGGAGAATAAGAGAATTGGGCTGGTGCTTAGTGGGGGAACAGCGAAAGGGCTTGCTCATATTGGAATATTGAAGGTTCTGGATGAAGAGAAGGTACCTGTGGAATATGCGACTGGAACGAGTATGGGAAGCATTATTGCAGGAATGTATAGCGTCGGATATACTCCGCAGGAAATTGAGGAAATAGCGATTAGTATGGATTGGCTGGGACTTTTTAGCGATAAAATCGAGAGAAAGGACAAGGGAGCTATAAGAAATTCGATTGAAGATAGAAATAGTACGGTAATTCCAATGAAAAATTTTATGCCAAAACTACCTAGCGGAGTTGTTGGTGGGAAAACTGCGAGCCAAAGGCTGAATGAAATTTTTTATGGAGCATTAAGAGTACAGGATTTTAGAAAATTTCCTAGGAAATTTGCGGCGGTTGCGACTGATTTGGAATCTGGAGAAGGAGTTATGATTGACAAGGGCTCGATTGCAACGGCAATTAGGGAAAGTTTATCGTTGCCGTCAATTTTTGCGCCAATTCGAGATGGGAAAAGACTTTATATTGACGGAGGAGTTACACGGAACTTACCTGTGCAGGATGTGAAGGTGCTTGGAGCAGATTATACTATTGGAGTGAATGTAGGAGACGGATTTACAAAAAGAGATGAGAATAAAATGAACTTGATTGATGTAATTTCAGATTCGACAACAATTGCTGGAAGACAGGAAGTGGAGCGTCAAATTCGTATGCTTGACCTGTATATGAAACCAGATTTGGAAAAGTTTGAGTCTTATGATTTTTCAAAGGTAAAGGAGCTTATCGAGGCAGGAGAGAAAATAGCGAGAGAAAATATAGATGAAATCAGAAAATTATCAAATCCTGAACTTTATGAAAAGCTGGAGGAAAAACGGAAAGAGTTTAGACGGACTTGGAGCGATGAGTACAATATTACAGGAGTTGTGATAGAAGGAAACAAAAAATATAAAAAAGCATATTTTGATAAATTTTTGCCTAAAAAACTTGGTGTTTTAAGCAGGCTGGATATGGAGGAAATAATTAATAATATTTATCAAAATGGTGATTTTACAACGGTTTATTACGAAGTGAAGGACAATGATTTGGTAATAAATGTGCAGGAAAAACCAAGTGATTATTTGACACTTTCGGGAAATATAAATAACGAGGACTTGGCTACGGTAAATGTTGGCTTTCAGGGAAGTAAAATTATAAATAACACGAATGTAAGATATTCAGTAACTGGAACGGTTGCAAATGAATATGGGGCAAGAGGTAAGGCTACCGCTGAACTTGGAAAAGATTCAAAAGCCTTGATTTACAGCGAATTTGAATATAAACGTGATATTATAAAAAATCAAAAATACAATAACGGATATTTCAACTTTGAAAACAGAAAATTCAAAATTGGAGCAGGAATTGGATTTGAAATGTATAAAAATCTGTTATTCTCAATTGGTGGAGGCTATCAGATTTCAGATGTGACAAAACATCAGAATAATGCTGAAAATGTAAGAAAATCATTCCCATACTTTGAAGCCCAGCTAGATTACGACACAAGAGACAGTATAAACTTTGCAACAAGAGGAGTGCATTTATTTTCAAAATATATATTAGCAAATGCAAAAAAGGCTAAATTTAACTCGTTAAGTGCAGGTGGAGAAATTAATATACCGATTGGCGAAAAAATTACAATTACTCCAAAAGTAGCATATCTAACATCTTATGGGGATGATATTCCAGAAACTTACAGACCTAAAATGGGAGGAATACGAACAGCTGACAATTCATTAGAATTTGCTGGAATGCCAGCAGATAAAATTCGTGGAAACAGTATTTTTATTGGAAGCTTGAAGGCTCAATATAATGTATCAAAACTTGTATATTTAGACACAACTTATTCAAGGGCAAACATTTCTCAAAAAAGCTACAGATTTGGAACTGAAGAAAAGGAAAGCTATAAATTTGGGTTTGGAGTAAAAGCCTTGTCAATTCCGCTTTATTTTGGATTTGCAAAAGTTCCAGGAGAAAGCTGGAGATACGTTATAAACTTTGGATATTCGCCAGAATAATAATTTTGGGAATAGTAAGCAAAGTAAAAGAAAAATCTTTTTCATATTGAAAAAATGTGATAGAATAAAGTATAAAAATTTAAGTAAAATTAGGAGGAAAAAATGAAAAAAATACCAGAAGCAGTTGGACCATATTCAGCTTTTAGAAGAGCAGGTGACTTTTTGTACATCTCAGGACAAATCGCAATAAATCCTGAAAATCAGCAAATTGAAGCTGTTACAGTAGAAGAACAGGCAAGACAAGTTCTTGAAAACTTGAAGGCAATCTTAGAAAACAACGGATTAACAACAAAAAACGTTATAAAAACAACTGTATTATTAGACAACATCAACGACTTTGGAGCAGTAAACAACATTTATGCAGAATACTTTACTGAACCATATCCAGCAAGATCAGCCTTTGCAGTAGATAAATTACCAAAAGGAGTTTTGGTGGAAATTGAAGCTATAGCTTATTTTGGAGAATAATTTTTAAATGAAACAGATGACTTTGGGGAAACTTGAAGTTATCTTTTTTTATAGGATTTTAAAATAATTAAAGTATAATTTTTTGTTTTAATAAACCGACGGAGCTTTTATTTGTTCAACTACGACTGTTTGACGACTGAAAGGAGGAGTTTCGGAGTTGGGCAAATAAAAGTCGTAGTCTAGCCATAGGTGTTGCGTAGCAATCTTGCCATACATTTTGATTCTCAGGATAAACCCTTATTGCAAGATAAGGATTTGCGGCAATGAGCAATCCTACGAAAAGAAAAAAGAAAAAAACTAATATTAAATAAAATAATCTAATACTAAACCCCATTATAAAATAGAAACTATACTAAGCACAAAAAGAATATAGTATGTAATTTAAACATTCGCTATTTAAATGGGTAATAAATAGTATTATACCTGTAGAAATACAAAATAAATTAATGAGAAAGGAAAAAACTATGAAGAACATATTAGCAGGAGAGAAAAAATACGAAAAAGGAATTAGTTTAATTTCAAGTTTTTTAGGAAAAGAAGAAAATTTTGATAAAGATGAATTGGAGTATATAGAAAATAAAAAAGGGAATCAATTTGCTTGTATGCAAACTTTATCTAATTATTATAATAAATTCTCTTCAATAAATTTATTAATAGAAAAAAATATTGAAAAACATAGATTAAATTGTCATATAGGTGGAAAATTGAGAATACTATCAACCAGTAGGTCAAGTATGCTTGTTACTCACCCAACTCAAATGTTTGAAATGTTTATGTCTAATAATCCAGATTTTATAACATTTTTCAAAAATAATATTGATATGATAATGCCTGATGATTATGACAGTGAAAAAAATAAATATGGATATTTAAAAAATGATTATGGATTATTTTTCTTAATTCGTGTAGTTCTTGATGCAATAAGAGGAGATTTTGAAGAAGTCAAAAAAAGATGTAGTGCATATTTGGAAAAGCCACTGAAAGATAGTTATTATAAATATGGAGAACTGCACTATGAATTTTTAAGTGCTTTGGCAGATAAAGATATTGATGGAATGAAAAAAGCGATAGATGGGATGATGGAACAGAAAGTAGCAAGAAAATTTTCAAATGATAATAATCCAAACTATGAATTTTACTTGCATGTATATGTCATAATATATGCCAAAATAGCATTATATCATGGAATAGATTTAGAAATAGACCATGAAGTGGCACCAAAAGAATTAATAGATATAACACCTCTTGAAAAATATGAAGATCCTTATGATTTTATGAAAGATTTTGATTTGGCAACGGTAACTCCGAAAGAATGGAAGGAATGGAAAAACAGCTGGAATTTAAATTTTTAACATAAGGAAATTAACTAATTAAATAAATTATGAATTGTTTTTTACATGAATTTATGTATTTTTTAATTTTAATTCGTTATGTCATGTTTTTAGAATTTGTTCAATAAGAATGATTGAAAATCTTTGTTAAAAGTGATAAAATTATAGATATAATGCTAAAAGATAGATTAATTTAATAAATAAAAAATGAAGGAGATAATATGCTGCATGGACTGGCTATAATTATTTCAAGCTGGATAATTCCGTTTGAAAGGCTGCATTATCTGATAATTATTGTTTTGACAGTATCGGTGCTTTTGTCGGATAAATCACCGAATGCGATGCTTGCCTGGATTTTTACAATTTTTACATTTCCGCTTGGTGGAGCAGTTTTGTATCTTTTGTTTGGGATTAACTGGAGAAGGAATAAGATAATTTCTAAGAAGATGAAAGGGGAAGAAAAAAAGCTGTATTCAAGGATTTTTAATTTTATGCAGCGGGACGTATCGGATATTTTTAGATCGCAGGACTTTTTTTATTATAATCGTCTTGAAAATGTGGATGGAAACACAGATAAAATGACTGAAGCAGAAATAAAAGTTACAATACGGAATCAGATTGATACAATGATAAAAAATATTAATTTAGGCAGTCAGCAAAGTGAACTTGTAAAAATGCTGTATGAGGCTGAAGGTACTTTTTTGACCAATAATGATTCGTATAAATTGTTTTTTCATGGGAAAGAAGCATTTGATTCGATTATTTTTGATATAGAAAATGCAAAAAGTACGATTTATATGGAATATTTTATTTGGAAGGCTGATGAGCTTGGGGAAAGAATAAA
This sequence comes from Leptotrichia massiliensis, assembly GCF_900104625.1. Lineage (NCBI taxonomy): Bacteria > Fusobacteriati > Fusobacteriota > Fusobacteriia > Fusobacteriales > Leptotrichiaceae > Leptotrichia > Leptotrichia massiliensis. The sequence goes on along the minus strand of NZ_FNVZ01000005.1, from coordinate 1,212,169 downwards.
AAATGCACTTTTGAAAAAGGCTAAGGAAGGAGTTAAAATAAAACTGCTTTTTGACGGAGTGGGAACTTGGAAATTGCCTAGAAAATATAAAAAGGAGCTTAGAAACGCTGGGATTGAAATAAGATGGTTTTTGGATGTTAAATTTTTTATTTCCAAGATGAATTATCGTAATCATAGAAAAATAGCGTTAATCGATAATAATATAGTGCATACTGGCGGTATGAATGTAGGGCAGGAATATATAGACGGTGGAAAGAGGTTTGACAGCTGGAGAGATACGAATATTCGGATTACAGGAGAAATAATTGGGCAGTATCTGGCAATTTTTGTTACAGATTGGCTAAACAGCGGTGGGAAAGACGATTTTATTGAAGATATAAAAAAAGAGGCAGTTCACGAACTGGAAGAGCAAAAACCGATAGATAAGCAAGAAAAACTGGAATATTTGATGCAGGTTTCCTCAAGCGGGCCTGACACCGAATGGACCACTTTGAAATATCTATATTCTAAAATGATTGCAACGGCGAAAGAGGAAGTGCTGATTCAAAGTCCATATTTTGTACCTGATTATGATTTGATTTCGCAACTGAAAATGGCGGCTCTTTCTGGAGTAAAAATAAAAATAATGGTTACAGGAGTGCCAGATAAGAAAATGCCTTACTGGATAGCAGAAACTTATTTTGCGGAATTAATTGAAGCAGGCATTGAGATTTACCGTTATACAGCGGGATTTTTACACAGTAAAAATATTATTGTGGATGAAAAAATATCAACACTTGGAACGTGTAACTTTGATATGCGGAGCTTTGAAATAAATTACGAGGTAAATTCGGTATTTTATAACGAGAATATCAGTAAGGACTTGAAGACACAATTTATAGAGGATTTGGAAGCATGTGAAAGGTTCGATGAGGTAAGGCTAAAAAAGGTGACTTTTATGAAACGGCTCAGAAACTCTGTGTTTAAACTGATTTCACCAATAATGTAAATAAATTATAGCAATTGTAGGAAGGAAGGGAGTAAAATGGAAAAAAATTTTACTAAGGATGGACTGATTCTTTTAAATAAAAGTAAGGGGGTAAGTTCGTTTGGGGCAATAAATCATTTGAAAAAAGTGATAAAGGCTAAAAAAGTAGGACATGCTGGAACCCTTGACCCAATGGCTGAGGGACTTATGATTGTTATGATTAACGAAGCTACAAAATTTTCTGATAATTTGATGAAAAAAGACAAGGAATATTATGTAGAAATGGAGCTTGGATACAAAACAGACACTTACGACCTGGAAGGGACAGTTATTGCAAAATATGATTCTGAAATTAATATAAGTGATTCTGAAATAATACAGGCTGTAAATAGTTTCAAAGGCAAGATAAAGCAAGTTCCGCCGATGTATTCCGCAATAAAGATTGAAGGACAGAAACTTTATGATCTGGCAAGAAAAGGGATCGAAGTGGAAAGAGCCGAAAGGAATGTAGAAATATCAGAAATTAGAGAAATAAAGGTAATGCGTCCAGATAAAAATTCAGAAAATGCTCAAAATATTAAAATTTCATTTTATGCAAAAGTCAGCAGTGGAACCTATATCCGTTCATTAGTTTACGATATTGGAGAAAAATTAGGAGTTTTTGCCACAATGACAAGACTTGTGAGAACTAAAATTGGAAGATTTGAGATTGAAGATGCGATTACTTTGGAAAAGGCTAAAGCTGAAATTGATAAATTGAAGAATCTTATGGAAGGAAAAACAGAAAATGAGTCTTTCTGGGCTACAAAAAGTGATTCAGATACAAGGGCTGAAAAAATTCGGGAAATTGTTTGTTTTGTAGAAATAGAGTATGTGCTGGACTATTACGGAATAAATGTTTCAAATGTGAAGTATGGAAAGCTAAAAAATGGGATGACAGTAATTGACACGTTTAAAAAATTTGAAAATATAAGCAAAGAAGCCAGTAAAGGGGCAAATGTAAGAGAAAATCAGAAATTTAAGATATATGTGAGAAATAAGAACACAAATGTAAGAGAATTTAAGGGAATTGTGAAAATTGTAAGTATTCGGGGGGATAGGATTTATTTAAAAAGGGATAAATATTTTTTGTAATGTTCAGAACTGAGAAGTGGTGATAATAATATATGAAGAAGTCAAATAAATATGTATTTGATATTGAAGTTTTTCCAAATTATTTTTGTGTTGTGTTAAAAAAATTAAATGATGATAAAATCCTGATTATTGACTCAGATAATTTTAACCGTCAGAAAAAACTTTTTTACGATATAGTTTCTAAAAATGTGCTAATTTCCTATGCAGGACACGGATTTGATGATATTGTAATTAATAATCTTTTAAAATATAGAAATACAAATGTAAACAGGAAAAAATTAAATAATGAATTAAAAATAATAAGGAACATGCCAAAGGATGAGTATAAGAATGAAAATCATGAGTTTTACTCGTATGACTTGGCGTATGAATATAATTTGAATCTAGGTGTAAAAGGATTTGAGTTTAATTGTGGGGATAATATTGAGGAACAGGATTTTGCCAATTTTAATTACGTAATTAAAAAAAATATATATGATGAAATTGTGGATAAAGTGATTGACTATTGCCTGCAGGATGTACTAGCAACAGAAAAAATGTACAATTTTATAATAAAAGAAAAAAGTAACTGGGATGAAAAGGAAAATCTTTTGAATATAATTACAAATGGAAGTTACAGTAACAATATGAAGCTTAAAAAGAAAATAAAATATTTAAATTATAATAATGATAAATTAATAACTTTGCTTTTACATGGTGAAACTTCTTCTTCCAGTCAGCCAAAAATAAATTATTCAGTTAAAATGAAAATGAATGACTATAATAATTATTTGCAGGAAAAAGTGTACAAATTATCAATAAAAAAAGACTATTTATACGAATGGCTCATTGACAATAAACTTTTTTCTGGAAAAGATAAAAAAATAATAAAGAAGATACCAGAAGAACTTTTATTAAAGTCTTCATTTTCAAAAGATATACTAAATAGATACAGGACAAGTATTGTAAAACGGATAAAAAGAGTTTTTGCAAAAGAAAATATAGATGTAATTGCAACATCAGAAAATAATATTTTTATAACAAATGTAAATGATGAAATTTTAAATAAAATAAAAATTCAAATAAATGAGAAGTATAACAATATTTTTGATATAACTGATGTAGATAATTTTTTGAAAAATAAAAATTCCATTTTGTATAAAATAAAGGATAAAGTAAAGGGAACAAATGAATATCGCTACAATAAGCTGATTATGCCAAAAAATCATATATGGATAGCAGAAGTGCTTAAATTATATTTTTGGGAAAAAAAAGATGTGATGACGGCTGTAGAGGAAATTTTTATAAAAAATCCAGATATATTTTTTATGTATGCATCGGTTTACGAAGATATTTACGCTTGTGATAAAAACGGACAAATGATGTTTGAAAGCAAGGAAGTCCTTGATAAATTTAGAAAATACCGATTATATTTTGCTACAACTGGAATGAACAAAGTAGTTATTCAAAAACAAGAAAAATATTATGAAAAATACGGATTTGGTGATATAAACAGTAGTCTTTATAAAGTAAAAAAGGTCAAAACGAGTGTAGATGAATTTGATAATTATGCTGATATTGATTTGAACAGTTATGTGGATTATGCCAAAAATTATATAGAAAAAAATTTTTAGTGAAATTTGCATACATCCGTTGAGTATGATATAATAAAAAACACAATATTTAGACTAGGAGAAATATGAGAATTTTGGGGATAGATCCTGGTACAGCGATAGTGGGATATGCCATTGTAGATTATGAAAATGGAAAATATACGCCACTTGATTATGGCTGTATTTTTACGGATAAAGATGAAGATATGCCAATAAGGTTAGAAAAAATTTATGATGGATTGGAAAATATAATAAAATTATGGAAACCGACTGATATGGCTATCGAGGACTTATTTTTCTTTAAAAATCAAAAAACAGTAATAAAAGTTGGACAGGCTCGTGGAGTCATAACTTTAGTAGGGCAGAAAAATAAGTTGAATTTATACAGTTACACTCCGCTTCAAGTAAAAATGGGAATCGCAAGTTATGGTAGAGCTGAAAAAAAACAAATTCAGGAAATGGTAAAATTAATATTAAAATTGGAAGAAATTCCAAAGCCTGATGATGCCGCAGATGCACTTGCCATAGCAATTACCCACATTAATTCAAAAATAGGATTTGGTGGTTTTGATAGAGGAGATAACATTACCAAAAAATTAAATAAAATCACTTCTAATCGAATAAAACTAGAAGATTACAAAAAATTGATGAAATAAATAGATTTGTATGGTAAAATAAACTTAAATAGAAAGAATGGTAGATAAAATGAACATAGTTCTATTAAATCCAGAAATTCACGTAAATACAGGAAATATAGGAAGAACTTGCGTCTTAACAAACACAAAATTACATTTAATAAAACCCCTCGGTTTTGAACTGGATGATAAGAAAATAAAGCGTGCAGGATTGGATTACTGGAAAGACGTACAGCTTTTTGTATGGGAAAACTGGGAACACTTCTGGCAGGAAAACATCGAAAACAGTAATGCAAAAATCTATTTTGCAACAACAAAAACAAAACAAAGGTACACAGATGTAAAATTTAATGACAGCGATTATATAATGTTTGGGCCTGAATCACGTGGAATACCAGAAGAAATATTAAATAAATATAAGGAAAATAATATTACAATCCCAATGCTTCCGCTTGGACGTTCGCTGAATTTGTCAAATGCTGTGGCGATTGTGCTGTTTGAGGCTTTAAGACAGAATAATTTTGAATATTAATTTAAGTCTTATAAAATTAAAATAGGTAAGAAAAATAGAATTGGAGAGAAAATGAAACAATATCTGGATATGGTTAAGTATGTACTTGACAATGGAATAAAAAAGGAAAACAGAACAGGAGTTGATACAATTTCTACTTTTGCTTATTCATATAAAGTAGATTTAAGCGAGGGTTATCCCCTTTTGACAACAAAAAAAATGTATTTTAACTCGATGTTGCACGAGCTGTTCTGGTATTTATCAGGAGAAGAGCATATTAAAAACTTACGAAAAAAGACGAAAATATGGGATGCTTGGGCGGATGAGGAAGGAAGACTCGAAACAGCTTATGGAAGATTCTGGAGAAGGTATCCAGTGCCTGAAATTTCGTTAGATGGAGAAGTTTTTGCTGATGAAAATAATCCTTGGGTAACTAGAGAAGAAAATGGGCAGCTTGTATTTGACCAGATTCAGTATATTATTGACACTTTGAAGGAAATGAAAACAAATCCTAATCACAAAAATGGAAGAAGAATGATAGTTTTGGCTTGGAATCCAGGAAATGCAACAATCAGTAAATTACCGCCATGTCATTATACTTTTGCGTTTAATGTTCTTGGGAATAAACTTAACTGTCATTTAACACAAAGAAGCGGAGATATTGCACTAGGAATACCGTTTAATCTAGCTTGTTACTCATTGCTTACAATGATGATTGCAAAAGAATGTGGATATGAAGTTGGAGAATTTGCTCATACAATAATTGATGCTCATATTTATGAAAATCATATTGAAGGGCTAAAGGAGCAACTGACAAGAGAACCGTTAAAACTTGCCAAAATTAATATTGCAGATAAGCCATTTAATGAATTGACATTCGAGGATATTACGTTAGAAAATTATGAAAGCCATCCTGTAATTAAATTTGAAGTTGCAGTTTAATCCAAAAATTTATACTAAAACTTCTTTAAAACCTAAGTGGAAATCAAATTAAATTCTTATTTGGATTTTAGAGTAGTTTTAGTATAAAAAATAAGATACAGCAGAAAGGTGATGTTTATGTTTAGCTTAATAGTCGCTGTTGGGAAAAATAATGAAATTGGGAAAAATAATCAGCTTTTGTGGCATATTCCTAAAGATTTGAAAAACTTTAAGAAAATAACGACAGGAAAGACGGTTATTATGGGAAGAAATACTTATAAAAGTATAGGTAGAGCTTTACCAAACCGAACAAATATAGTTTTATCTAGGAATTTTTTGGAAACGGATGAGAAATTTAAAGAAGATAGAAAAAAATATGAAAACGAAACTACTAAGCTGGAATTTTATGACGATTTTCAAAAAGTTATTGAAAAGTATAAAGATTTTACAGAAGAAATTTTTATTATTGGCGGAGGGGAGATTTACAAAAAATTTCTTGAAATGGGAATTATAAAAAGGATTTATATGAGCCATATTGATTTTTCTGATACTGAGGCAGATGCTTATTTTCCAGAAATAGAGTTGGATAAATGGGTAACTTTGACAGAAGAAAACTATGATGGCTGGAAATTTTGCATTTATGAAAAAATTAATGTATAAAAATTATAAACAAATGGAAATCTGAAAAGGAGAAAATATGTCTAGGCTTAAATTTACGAAGGAAGTAGTGATTGAGGCGGGATATGAATTGATGAAAAAAGAGGGGTTTCAAAATATTAGTGTCAGGAAAATTGCTAATTACTTAAAATGTTCAACAGCACCGATTTATTTTAATTTTAGTACAGTTGATGAATTAAAGGAAGAAATTATAAATGTGTGTAAAGAGAAATTAAAAAAATATTTATATGGAAATTATTCTGAAAGAAAAATATTGAGTGGTGCGATTGGTTTTGCAATTTTTGCAAGAGAAGAAAAGGAATTATTCAGGACAATTTTTTTAGATACAACAGAAAGATTTGAAAAACTTTATGAAGAAACGTTAAATGAACTTTTGACAAAACAAAATTTATTGGAAAGTTTTCCAGCGTTGGAGGAAGAAGAAGCCAAAAAAGCTGTAAATAAAATATGGTACTTTTTATTTGGTTATGCAACTTTGCTTTGTACAAGACTTGATGATAATTATAGAAAAAATGAAACTAACGAAGTGATAGAAAGTAAAATTTCAGAAATAGCAAAACATTTTAAAATGCAAATATAAAAATGTTATTTTAAATAAGCTTTAAACAAATTTTCAAGAATCTAAAAATATAAGAAAAGTTATGATTATTTTACTTAATATTAAACTATTAATTTATTAAGGGATTTGAGGATAATTTAAAAATAATGGGAGAAAAAATGAATAAATATAAATTTTTAGGTGCAATTCTTCACATTGTATATAGAATACTTAGTTTTATGACAAGAAAGGAATATTTTTATGCGGATGGAGTAGAAATGAATAGTCCAAATATTATCGTTTTCTGGCATAGAAAAATTTTTACAGTGTGTAACGCCACCAGAATTATTAAGAAAAAAGCTTCTATTGTAAGTGCGTCAAAAGATGGTGAGATATTGGCTGAACTTCTTAAAAGAGAGTGCAATGAGCTTATTCGAGGATCCTCGAATAGAGATAACATAAAAAGTTTAAAAGAAGCTATGAAATACGCTAAAAAAGATTATACACTTGGAATTGCGATAGACGGACCAAGAGGACCTATTTTTGAGCCTAAGGCAGGGGCAATTTTTATAGCACAGAAAACAGGAATGCCAATCGTTCCAGTTAGTTCTTATTGCAGTAAAAAGTGGATTTTTAAGAATATGTGGGACAAACTTGAAATACCTGTTCCATTTTCTAGATGTGTTCATTATGTTGCAGAGCCATTTTACTTAACAAAGGAAACAACTTTAGAAGAGTCAATAAAATTAGTAAAAGAAAAAATACATCAGGCTGGAAATAAGGCATTTGAAATTTACAATAAAAAATACAATAAAAACAAAAATGTTGACTTTAAAGAAGAAAGTTTTACATAAATAATAACTTTAAAAATATAAAACTACAGACATAAATATTATAAAATCAGAAGGAGGAAAAAAAATGTCAAAACCATTTTACATAACAACGCCAATTTATTATCCTAATGCCGCACCGCACGTAGGAACAGCTTACACAACTATAATATGTGATGTTGTATCCAGATACAAAAGGTTAACTGGGAAAGAAGTTGGCTTTATGACTGGAGTCGATGAACATGGACAGAAAATTCAGGAAGCAGCTGAAAAAAATGGATTTACACCACAGCAATGGGTAGATAAAATGTCTCTTAATTTCACAACTTTATGGGAAAAGTTAAATATTTCAAATACAGATTTTTTAAGAACGACGCAGGAAAGACATTTAAAAACTGTAAGAGAAATAATAAAAAGAGTGCATGACAAGGGGGATATTTACAGAGGAGAGTATGTTGGTAAATATAGTGTTTCTGAAGAAACTTTTGTTCCTGAAAATCAGCTTGTTGATGGAAAATATATGGGAAAAGAAGTTATTGATGTAAAAGAAACTTCGTATTTTTTTAAATTATCCAAATATGAAAATGCGTTATTGGAACATATTGAAAAAAATTCTGATTTTATAAAGCCAGAAGGAAAGAAAAATGAAGTAATTGCCTTTATAAAGCAAGGGCTTCAAGATTTATCAATTTCAAGAACTACATTTGATTGGGGAATACCATTAGACCTGGAAGAAGGACATATAATTTATGTATGGTTTGACGCTTTGAATATATATCTGACAGGAGCAGGATTTTCAAATGATACAGAGCAGTTTGATAAATTCTGGACTAATGGAACTGTAAATCATGTTGTTGGGAAGGATATTTTGAGATTTCATGCTATAATCTGGCCTGCGATGCTTATGTCAGCTGGAATAAAGTTGCCTGATACGATTGCAGCACATGGTTGGTGGACTGTGGAAGGTGAAAAAATGTCAAAATCACTTGGAAATGTTGTTAATCCAGAGGAAGAAGTTGAAAAATACGGACTTGACGCTTTTAGGTACTATCTGATGAGAGAGGCGACTTTTGGACAGGATGCTGATTATTCTAAAAAAGCGATGGTTCAGAGAATAAATGCCGATTTGGCAAACGACTTGGGAAATTTACTTAATAGAACGATTGGAATGCAAAAGAAATATTTTAACTCAGAAGTTGTGTTAAATGAAGTTGAAGAAAGTTTTGATATTGAAGTTAAGGAATTGTGGCAAAGTACATTGACTGATTTAGATAAACATATAAATAATTATCAATTTTCTGAAGGACTAAAAGACATTTGGAAATTTATTTCAAGGATGAATAAATATATTGATGAGTGTGAGCCTTGGAAACTTTCAAAGGATGAAAGCCGAAAGGACAGGCTATCAACTGTTATGTACAACTTAGTCGATTCACTTTACAAAATTGCAGTGCTGATTTCGCCATTTATGCCAGAAACTGCACAAAAAATGATAAATCAGCTAGGACTTGACAAGGATGTGACAAAATTACATCTGGACGACATAAAAGAATGGAAAAGCTATCCTACTGGAAATAAATTGAATGAAGCAGTTCCATTGTTCCCAAGAATTGAGCTGGAAGAAGAGCCTAAAAAAGACTACAATGAAAACTTGAAAATTGAAAATCCAATTACAATAGATGATTTTAATAAAATTGAAATAAAAGTTGTTCAAATTGAAAAAGTAGAGAAAATTGAAAATGCAGATAAATTGTTAAAATTCATTGTAAATACAGGGAAAGAGAAGAGACAGATTATTTCTGGGATCGCAAAATGGTATCCAAATGAGCAGGAATTAGTCGGAAAAAAAGCACAGGCTGTATTAAATCTAAATCCAGTTGAGTTAAAAGGTGAATTGTCACAAGGAATGCTTTTAACAACTACAGAAAAGAAAAAAACAAAATTGGTAGTTATAAATGATGAGGTAAAAATTGGAACAACTGTAAAATAAACAGTTTGAGTATGAATCTGAATTTGTAAACTAAAAAAAGAACAAAAAAGCGGGGGGAACAATTTTTAAACGAATAGGACATGTGATAAAAATATGAAAAAATGGATAAATATATTATTTGTGTTATTGCTTTCAGTATCTTGCTCAAAAACTGATACAGGTTATGATGCACTTGAAAAAAGTCTTATTGGAATTTTAGAAAAAAAAGACTACGAACATATAATGAAAAATATGAATGAATCAGCAAAATTAGGAAATGAAGATATTTACGGACTTGCCTACACTTATCTTGCTGAAAATGGAACAATGTTTTTTAATAGATATATGAAAAAAAGCAAAGGGATTGCCGAATATTATCAGGCACTTTTATTGCAGCAGACTAACGGAGATGAGACTCAAATTCTAGATTTACTCGAAAGTGCAACAAAGCAGGGGAATATAAAAGCGTATTATATGATTGGAAATATTTACGAAAATAAACTGGAGTTTACAAAAGCACAGGAATATTTAAAAAAAGGTAAAGATGCTGGAGAAATTTATGCTCTTTATTCTTATGAATATAATAAAAATATGATGAATTTTTATAAACGTATAGAAGAATTAAATAAAAAGTTAAATGAGGGAACGATTTCGACGGAAGAAAAAAAGGAACTAGGAACATTAGTTTTAGAAAAAGTTTCAAATCCTGAAAAAGCATACGACATCCTAAAAGATTTTCTGTCTGAAAATTATTCACCAGCACTTTATGCAAAAGCAAAACTTTTGGAAAATGACGATAAGGAAGAAGAAGCAGTACAAATTTATAATCAGGTATTTTCACAAAATAAATATTATTTAGCAGCATTTGAGCTAGCATCTAGGCTTGTAAAAGGCGAAAAGAACTATGATCTGGCATTAAAAATACTAGATGATACAAATTCTGATGAAGTTCTTATTTTAGGGTATAAAGGATTTATTTATGAAAATTTAAAAGATTTTACAAAAGCCGAAGAATTTTACCAGAGAGCTGCAAATAAAAACGACATTGATTCAATGAACTATCTGGGACGTTTATACGAAACTCAAAAGGAAATAAAAAAAGCTAGAAATATTTACAATAAGGCATATTCGCTGGGTTCAATTTCTGCAGGTTATAAACTTGCTTATATCTTGGAAGATATGGAAACAAGTAAGAATCCTGCAAAAGCTGAAGAAGTAGGAATAAAACAAAGTAAAGAAGCAAAAAAAATACTTGAAAGACTTGCAAATAGCGGTGATGATTATTCAATGGTTGATTTAAGTCTTTACTATCCTGAAACTGATAAAATGGTAAGAATTTTGAATTTAAAAGCTGCTGCAAAGCTTAATACGACAGCTTTTTATAATTTGGGAGTTTATTATTATAACAAAAAGAACAAGCAGAAATCAAAATTCTATTTCAAAGTTGCAAAGGAAAATGGCTATGATATTGGAGAAATTTTTGATGCTTATTTAACAAATTAAAAAATAGATTCAGAAGTTATTTCAATATTATCTTTTAGCTTAGGTAAATTATAGGAAATTCTAATAAATATAGTGTATACTTGTATAGTAAAATGTTGTTTTGAACAACAAAAAATAAATTAAGGAGAAAAAATGAAAAAAATAATTGTAATGATGTCTTTGCTTCTACTATTTGTAGTATCTTGTGGAAGTTCAAAGGAATTTAGTATTGATGTGGATGGAAAAGGAAAAGTACCTAATTTTGAATTAAAGGACTTAAATGGTAAAACAATTGATAGTGGAAAAATACTGAATAATGGTAAAAAAACATTATTCATTGTAGCGGCTGAATGGTGTCCTCATTGTAAAGAAGAAATGCCAGAAGTACAAAAATTTTATGATGCAAATAAAGATAAAGTAAATGTTGTAGTCGTGTTCACAAATAATCAATCAAGCCTTGGAAAGGTTCAAACTTATGTAAAAAATAATCAATATACATTCCCAATATATTATGATGAAAGTGGTGCAATTGCAAGAGGATTTAATGTTACAGGATTTCCATTTAATGTAAAAATAAATAATGAAAAAGTTGAGGAAACTCTTGAGTTACCTGTAGATTTTGATTCATTAACAGCTAGTTTTGCAAAATAAATTCTTTACAAAAAAAGAAATATGTGATAGAATAACACTTGAATTTATACTATGAATATAAGTTTGCCGCTATATTCTTGGTTTAAATAATAATTATTAGGAGGAAATACAATGGCATTAAAACCAAAAAAAGAAATTATTGAAGCATTCGGTAAGAACGCACAAGATACAGGATCTGCTGAAGTCCAAGTAGCATTGATTACAGACAGAATCAACCATTTAACAGCTCACTTGAAAACACATCCTAAAGATGTACACTCA